>JAJXTK010000108.1 GCA_021783935.1 Myxococcales bacterium
CGCGCCGTCGGACGTCGTCGCAGGCGCCGCTCTCGCGGATCTTCGCGTTGAGCTGCGCCGCGAGCGCGTCATCGGGCTCCTCGCGCAGCCGGCGCACGGTCGGCACGAGCGAGGCGTCGCGCGCGATGGCGCGCAGGAGCGGCAGGGTCGGCTTGCCCTCGCGCACGTCGGCCACCAGGCTCTTGCCGGTGAGGCGCTCGTCGCCGATCACGTCGAGCAGGTCATCGACGATCTGGAAGGCGACGCCGACGTGCGCGCCGTAGGCGCCGAGGGCGTCGGCCACGCGACGATCCCCGCGGGCGGCGAGCGCGCCGGCGCTGCACGTCCACGCGAAGAGCGCCGCCGTCTTGCCCTGCACCACGCGCTCGTAGGTCGCCTCGCTCAGATCGAGCACCGTTCGCCCGCGCAGCTGCACGACCTCGCCGTCGACCATCGCGCGCAGCGCCGCGAGCAGCGAGGCCATGAGCTCGCCGCGCCCGTCGCCGAGCGCCTGCACGACGTCGAGCGCCTTGACGAGCAACAGATCGCCAGCGAGCACCGAGACGGCGTTGCCCCAGACGATGCGCGAGGTCGGGCGGCCACGGCGCTCGGGTGCGTCGTCGAGCACGTCGTCGTGGAGCAGCGTCGCCGAGTGGATCAGCTCCGCGGCGAGCGCCACCGCACGCGCGCGCGTCGCGTGATCGCCGGACAGCCCGTTGGCGGCCGCCGCCGACAAGAGCGTCGCGAGCGGGCGCACGCGCTTGCCGCCGGCCGAGACGAGGTGGAGGGCCGCCTCGCGTCCCGGCGAGGCGCCGTACTCGCACGCCTCGGCGAGCGCCGCCGAGAGCCACGCGAGGTCGGTCGAGAGCATGCTCGAGACCTCGTCGAGCCGTTCGCGGGCGCGCTCGTCGACGCGCGCATCGCGCGCCACCTCGCGCAGCAGCTTCACCCCGTCGACGATCTCTGCTGCCGGCCCGCGCGCGCGCTCGTCGCGCGGAGCCTCCACCGTCGCCGCCATCGCTCGTTCCTTTCAAAATGTTTTGAAACTTTCGCGGGGACTCTAGCAGGCCGTCGGAGAGCGGTTCGCGGAAACTGCGAGGGCCCGCGGGCCGCGTCGATGCCTCGGGCAATCGAGGGGCGGATCGGCAAGGGATCTGGGGGCTTCGGGGCAGCACGACGGCCCGGGAGGGGACGCCGCCCGGCCGTCGAGGCCGCCCCCTTCGCAGCGGCCGAAGCTACGATCCCGCCCATGGAGGCCCCCCCTGCCGCGCGCGCGCGCCCTCGCAACGTCGTCGTGATCGGTGCGACCGGCACCATCGGCTCCGCCGTGGCGGTCAGGCTCGCCGCGCGCGGTGATCGGGTGGTGCTCGTCGCGCGCTCGAACGCCCGCCTCGCAGCCCGGGCGCACCTGCTCGGCAGCGGCGCGCGCCCGCTCGCGCTCGACGTCGCGAGCGAGACCGCCCCGGCGCGCCTCGCCGCGGCCGTCCCCGACGCGACCGATCTCGTCTTCGCGCTCGGGTCCTTTCCGCGCACCCCCCTCGCCGAGGTCGGGCGCGCCGACCTCGCGGCGGCGGTCCTCGAGCACTGCGCGCTCTTCCTCGAGGCGACGCGCGCGCTCGCGCCCGCCATCGCGCGCGCCGGCGGCGGCGTCGTGTGCTTCGGCGACGACGGCGTCGAGCGCCCCTTCCCGAACCACGTGGCCTACCTCGCGGCCAAGGGGGCCCTCACGGCGACGGTCCGCGCACTCTCGCTCGAGCTCGCGCAGCCTCCGAAGGGCCCGGTGCGCGTCGGCATCGTCGCGATCGGCGTCGTCACCGATCCCGAGATCGAGGACCCCGATCGCGCCGCGCTGCTGGCCAACCGCTCCCGCCTCGGACGCACCGGCACCCCGCAGGAAGTCGCGCAGGTCGCGCTGGCCATGCTCGACGCCACGTGGGTGACCGGCGAGGTCTGGCACGTCGGGCGATAGTCGGGCGACAGCGTTCGAGCGCGCCGCTGGTCGGGGGGTTCGGGGGCGGAGCGGCAGCAGGCGCTCGCCCCCCGCCGCGCGGAGCGCGATGGACGCTCGTGACCGCGTTGCCTCTAGCCGCGCTCGCGGCCCTCTCGTAGAGCGCGCGGCCATGTTCGAAGACGGCGCGCGCGCGCTGATCGTCACCCCGACCTACAACGAGCGCGACAACCTGGAGCCCTTCCTCGCGGGGGTCTTCCGCTGGGCGCCGAAGGCCGACGTGCTCGTGGTCGACGACGCCAGCCCCGACGGGACGGGCTCGCTCGCCGACGAGATCGCCGCGCGCGACGAGCGCGTGCGCGTGATGCACCGGCCGGGGAAGATGGGGCTCGGCAGCGCCTACCTCACGGCGTTCGCCGAGGGGCTGAAGCGCGCCGACTACGACGCCTTCCTCGAGATGGACACGGATCTGTCGCACGACCCGCAGTACCTGCCCCAGTTCTTCGCGGCGCTCGATCGCGGCGCCGACGCCGTCATCGGTTCGCGCAACATCCCCGGCGGCGGCGTCGAAGGTTGGGGACTCGGTCGCCACCTCATCTCGAAGGGGGGCTCGCTCTATTCGCGCGCGATCCTCGGGCTGCCGATCAAGGATCTCACGAGCGGCTACAAGGCCTTCCGCCGGCCGGCGCTCGAGGCGCTCGATCTCCCGAGCGTGCGCAGCGAGGGGTACTCCTTCCAGATCGAGATGACCTACCGGCTCGTGCGCAAGGGCTTCCGCGTCGAGGAGCTGCCGATCGTGTTCGTCGATCGGCGCCAGGGGGCCTCGAAGATGAGCCGGAAGATCTTCGTCGAGGCGATCGGCGTCGTCTGGAAGCTGCGCGCCGACGCGCTCATCGGCAAGCTCTGAGAGAGAGAGAGAGCAGCAGGAGGGCAGCAGCGAAGGCGGGTTTGGGTTCGCTCGACGCGACCCCCGAAGCGAGTCTCGCGCTCCTTGCCTCCGTTCCTCCTGTTGCCTTTGTCTCGCTCAGGTCGGCCGCGACGGCCGGCTCACGCAGCGCCTCGCGACCTCCATCGCCTCGGGCTTCGCGTCGGGGTCGCGGCGGGCGGCGCGGTCGGCGCAGTCGAGCGCTTGCTCGTCGCACCCCATGCGCTCGAAGGCGCGGGCGAGCACGAGCAGCTCGTGGGCCTCGAGGTCGTCGGGCGCCGCCTGGTAGCGATCCAGGTAGTCGCCGAGGGCGGCCGGCGGGATCGAGTAGCGCGCGCGCTGGTCGCTCACGGAAGCGCCGATGCTAGCACGCGCGCCCCTTCGCGCGACGGACCTGCGGTGCAGGTGCGCGCGCGCCAGGTCGAGCTTGCATCGCGCGGCGGATCTGGCGCATCTGGGGCTCGATGGCGACGCCGGCCCACGAGCGCTTCGAACAGGGGCTCAACCCCGCCCAGCGCGCCGCGGTCGTGCACGGCGACGGCCCGCTGCTGGTGCTCGCCGGCGCGGGCTCGGGCAAGACGCGCGTCATCACCAACCGCATCGCGCGCCTGTTGGCCCTCGGCGTGCCCGCGAGCGCGATCCTCGCGGTGACGTTCACCAACAAGGCGGCCGGCGAGATGCTCGAGCGCGTCGTCGGCCTCGTCGGCCAGCGCGCCGCCCAGGGGCTCACCGTCTGCACCTTCCACGCCTTCGGCTTGCAGCTCTTGCAGCGCGAGTCGCGCTACCTCGGCTTCGGCCAGGGCTTCTCGATCTTCGACCAGTCCGACGCCGCCGGGACCATCCGCGAGCTGCTGCGCACGCTCGAGGTCGACGGCGGCCGCAGGCTCGACATCGGCGCCATCGTCTCGCGCATCTCGCTCGCCAAGAACTCCTTCCAGGGGCCCGACGAGATGCCCGACGGCGGCGATCTCGACGGCGACGCGGCCCTCTACCAGCAGATCGCGAAGCTCGTGTACGGCAAGTACGTCGCCGCGCTCAAGGGCTTCCACGCGCTCGACTTCGACGATCTCATCTGCGAGCCGGTGCGCCTGTTGTCGAAGTTCGACGAGCTGCGCGAGCGCTGGCAGCGGCGCTTCCGCTACGTGCTCGTCGACGAGTACCAGGACACCAACCGCGTGCAGCTCGAGCTGCTGCGGCAGCTCGCCGGCGCGCACAAGAACCTCACGGTCGTCGGCGACGACGACCAGTCCATCTACGGCTGGCGCGGCGCCGACGTGACCAACATCCTCGCCTTCGAGGAGCACTTCGCCGGCGCGAAGGTCGTCAAACTCGAGCAGAACTACCGCTCGCGCAAGCCGATCCTCGACGCCGCCAACGCGGTCGTCGCGGCCATGCCCGCCAAGAAGTACCTCAAGGCGCTCTTCACCGAGCGCGTCGGCGGCGAGCCGATCCAGCTGGTGAACTGCTCGATCCCCGAGGTCGAGGCGTCGTTCGTCGCCTCGGAGATCCAGCGCCTCGTGACCACCGGCACGCCGCCCGGCGAGATCGCCGTGATGTACCGCAGCAACAAGCAGGCGGAGCTCCTCGAGACGGCGCTCCGCGAGCGCGACCTCGCCTACACGCTCGTCGGCGGCCAGTCGTTCTTCGAGCGCAAGGAGGTCAAGGATCTCCTCTGCTACCTGCGCCTCGCGGTGAACCCGATCGACGAGATCTCGCTCCGTCGCGTCCTCAACTACCCGATGCGCGGCATCGGCGAAGGGGCGCTCGCCAAGCTCGAGGCCTTCGCGATCTCGCACGATTTGCCCCTGTTTCGCGCCGTTCAGCGCGCGAGCGAGATCGAGGGGCTCGCCCCCGCGGCGAAGGCCGGGTGCGCGCGGCTCGCCGAGGTCGTCATCGACGCCAAGGCGGCCCTCGTCGCGCACAAGCCGGCCTCCGTGGCGGCGCAGCAGCTCGCCGACGCGGTCGCGCTCAAGGAGGATCTGCACGCGAGCTCGCCGAGCGGCGAGGCCGCGATGAAGCGCTGGGCCAACGTCGAGAACCTCTTTCGCACCCTGCAGCGCTACGAGCAGCGCGCCGAGCAGACCGCGTGGGAGCTCGACGCCCCGCGCGCGCCGGCGCTGTCGGAGATCCTGCACCGCCTCACGCTGCGCTTCGCCGACGACAAAGAGGAGCAGCAGGGGCTGGTCACCCTGACGACGCTCCACGGCGCCAAGGGGCTCGAGTACGACGTCGTCTTCCTCATCGGCCTCGAGGAGGGGATCTTGCCCCACAAGCGCACCGTCGATCCGAAGGTCACCGACGTGGTCGAGTACGTGACCGACGCGAGCGGCGAGGCGGTGCAGAAGGACGACGCGATCGACGAGGAGCGACGGCTCTTCTACGTCGGCGTCACGCGCGCCAAGGAGCGGCTCTATCTCAGTCGCGCCCGTGCGCGCCTGCAGCGCGGGCAGCTCGTCGCCCGCACCCCCTCGCGCTTCCTCGCCGACGTGCCCAAGGAGCTCTGCCAGACGCGCGAGCTCACCGAGCTCGAGAAGCTCGACGTGCGCAAGCTCGCCGAGAAGACCTCACGGGCGATCGCGTCGTTCGGGCCGCGGCCGAAGTTCTGACGCCGCGCGCGCGGGGCCCGGCCACGAGCAGAGGGGGAACAGGGACGGGGGAGGAGCGGAGGAGGCGAGACGAGAGGTTCGTCTTCGGGGGGGAAGACGGCCGTGGCGGAGCGCTCAGCCGAGCGCGTCGAGCGCGCCCTGGATCTCCGAGAGCGCGTGCGCGTCCCCCTTCTTGCGCGCCGCCTCGACGCCGCGCTGAAACCAGGCGCGCGCCTCGTCCTTCTTGCCGAGCTGATCGGCGACCCCCCCGGCCATCAGGTACTGTGCGACGTACGAAGGGTCGAAGGCGCGCAGCTCCTCGAACGCCTGCAGCGCCTCGTCGAGCTGGCCCAGCGACTTCAGCTCCATCGCGAGCGCGTAGCGCGCGAACGCGAGATCGCCGGTGTTGGCGTCGATCATCTTGCGCAGGACCTCGAGGCGCTTCGACATGGGTGCTGCCCGTATCGCGAGGGCGGCCGTCGATCAACCGGGTGCGCCGTGCAGGCGGGCGCAGGTTCCGTCGTCCTCGGACAGATCGAAGCCCCCCTCGATGACCGGGACGAGCGGCTTCATGGCCGCAGGATCGCCGACGAAGACGTCGATCGCGTCCCCCTTCACGCCGGTGCCGTGATCGTCGGCGCGCAGGCAGCCGTCGTGGCGCACGCCGGCCATCGGCGCGGGCAGCGCGACGCCGTCGAGCTGGCGCGCGTAATACCAGCGCCCGAGCGAGAAGCGGCGCGGATCGACCGCGATCGAACGGAAGGGGGTCGCCGGTCGACCGGACGCCGTCCACCCCCACGCGCTCCCCGGCACGTTGCGAAAGCAGAGCGGGTGCACCGTACCCACCCCGACCACCCGGCCGTCGCACAGCTTGCCCGACCCCTGCATCGTGATCGACCGCAAGAACCGCGAGGACACGGCGGCGAGCGCCCCGCCACCGCACTTCGGCAGCGCGACCTCGCGCGCGTCGGGGCACGGTTCGAAGGCCAGGTGGTAGAGCGTCACTTTCACGTGACGGGTCGCGCCGACCACGCGCGCCGCCGCCGGCGGGGCCGCCGCGGGCTCGGGCGTAGGGGCCTCGGAGGCGGGCGTGTAGCCCACCGGCGCCCTCGCGCCGGCGTGTCTCGGGCCGCAAGACGCCACGGTGAGCGCCAACAGCAAGCCCGCCACCGCAGGGAAACAGGCCCGCGCCGGGCGCCCGACGCGCTCCCCCACGGCTCGCCGGCCGCGGGCGGACCGAACGCGCGTGGGGTCTCTCCGGCGAGCGGAACCTTTCGACGTGCTCACGACCGGTCTTTCATTGACAGGATCGCAGGGGAGCCGCCACCATCCGTTCAGCCCACCCGCGCCGTCGATTCGGGAGAGGGCCAACGCGAGGACATCCGTGGCCGAGGCGCTCCGCATCGAGGTCGTTGGCGAGACCAACGTCGGGATGAAGCGAAATCACAACGAGGATAATTTCGCGATCCTCGACGAAGAAGGGCTCTACATCGTCGCCGACGGGATGGGCGGGCACGCCTCGGGCGAGGTCGCCTCGAAGCTCGCCGTCGACACGATCCGCGAGTTCTTCAAGACCACGGGGCAAGACCCCGACAAGACCTGGCCGTACAAGATGGAGCGCGGCAAGGGGTACGAAGAGAACCGCCTCATCACCGCCATCAAGCTCGCGAACCTGCGCATCTACGAGGAGGCGCAGGGCAACATCAGCAAGCGCGGCATGGGCACGACGGTCGTCGCGACCTTCGCGGTCGAGGGGGGCGTCTACCTCTCCCACGTCGGCGACTCGCGCATCTACCGCATCCGCGACGGCAAGATCGAGCAGCTCACCGAGGACCACTCGCTGCTCAACGACTACATCAAGATGAAGCGCCTCTCCGCCGAGGAGATCGCGAACTTCCCGCACAAGAACGTCATCGTCCGCGCGCTCGGCATGAAGGAGAACGTCAAGGTCGACACGCGCTTCGAGACGCCGAAGGCGGGCGACATCCTCTTGATGTGCTCCGACGGCCTCTCGGGCCCCGTCGACGACGCCGACATGCTCGCCATCGTGCGCAGCAGCTCCGATCTCAAGGGGGCGGTGCGCAGGCTCATCGCGCGCGCCAACGAGAACGGCGGCCCCGACAACATCACCTGCGTGCTGATCCGCTGGGTGGCGTGAGCGTCACGACGCCGACGCCACCGACTCGGCCCCCGCCTCCGGCGCGGGCGGCTGCACCTCGGCGACCGGCGCGACCCCGCCGTCGATCCAGATCAGCACCCCCGGCAGCACGACGAGCGCGGCGAACAGGCAGGTGACCTCGCCGATGACCGCGGCCAGGCCGAAGCTGCGCACCGCGCCGTTGATCGAGCCGAGCAGCGCGAGGTAGCCGAGCGTCGTCGTGAGGCTGCACAGCACCACCGCGCCGCCGGTCTCGCGCACCACGCGCACCACGCTGCCGCGCCCCTCGAGCCGCCAGCGGTGCACGACGTTCACCGCGTAGTCGACGCCGATGCCGAAGGTGATCGGCACCGCGATGAAGTTCAGGAAGTTGATCTTCACGTGCGCGAGCGAGAGCGCCGCGCCCATCCACGAGACGCCGAGCACCAGGCTCGCGAGCACCAGCGCCGTCGACAGCGCGCCGCGCTTGCCGCGCGAGAAGGCCACGACGACCACGAGCGCCGTCATCGCGAACGACAGCACCATCGCCTTGGGCGAGTCGTCGATGACCGCCGAGAGCATGTCGGCGAAGATCACCGCGCGCCCGCTGCCGATGATCGTCTCGCCGCCCGGGAGCTTCGTCTCGCGGTAGGAGTCGGCCCAGCGCAGCAGGTAGTGCACGTCCTTCACGCTCTGCCCCTCGCGCGGCACGATGAAGACGATGCGGCCGCGCGTGCCGTCCTTCTCGGTGAACGGGCGCGCGACGCGCTCGGGGAGATCCGGCACGTCGAACGCCTTCAGGTCCTTGGGCGACAGGTTCGGCAGGATGTCCTTCCAGTCGGCCTCGGACATCTTGCCGAGCTCGTGCACGCGCTCGATGCGCTGGCGCGTCTCGGCGAGCAGCGCGAGCTTGTCGGCCTGCTGGTCGGGGATGAGATCGTAGATCGAGACGACCTTCTCGAACGGCTTCTTGTCGGGCGGCGCCGCCTCCCAGCGCGCCATCAGCGCCGCCTTGAGCGGCTTCACCTGATCGAGCCGGTCGACCATGATCGCCATGCCGTCGTTGCCGTTGCGCCCGACGATCGGCCCGACGTCCTCGGCGAGCTTCTGCGCCGGCGAGACGCGCTGCGCCCCCTCGCGGTTGCCGAGCTGCGCGGTGTCGTACTCCATCGGGTCGTGCTTGACGTAGCGAACGCTCATCGCGATCGCGGCGACGCCGAGGGCGAAGCCGATCGCCGCGGTGAGGCGCGGCGCGAGGCGCAGCAGGCGCGCGAACGGGGCGCCGAAGGGGACGCCGCGGTCGATGAGCGCCTGGATGCGGCCGACGAGCCCCGGGCGCGGCTGCGCGCCGGCGCGCGTGGGCCAGAGGCGCTCGAAGACCACCAGCAGCGGCGCGAGGAAGGCGTAGTTCGCGATCCAGCAGAGCAGCATGCCGTAGGCGCCGATCGCGCCGAAGTGCTTGAAGCCGCGAAAGTCGGTGGTCGCGAGCGAGAGGTACGCCGCGCCGGCCGCGGCCGCGGCGGTGAGCGTCGGGCGCCAGGTGCCGCGGTAGGCGACCTCGATCGCGTCGGCCATCGACCGGCCGAGCCGCCGCTCCTCGTTGAAGCGCGCGCGCAAGAGGATGCCGTTGTTGATGCCGTTGCCGAACACGATCGAGACGAGGAAGCCGCTCGCGGTGTTGAGCTCGCCGATCGCGAGCTTGGTGACGGCGAAGGTCCACAGCACGCCGACGCCGATCGCGAGCGCCATCGAGGCGACCGCCCGCACGCGCAGAAAGAAGAGGTAGTCGACGAGGAGGATCAACAGCACGCCGGTCGCGCCGACGGTGAGCAGGTCCCCCTTCACCGCGCCGTACTGCTCGGAGGCGGTGATGACATCGCCGGTGAACGCGAGCTGGATCGAGGGGTCGTAGCGGGTCGGCTTCAAGGCGGCGATCTGCTCGTCGACGCGCCGGCGCAGCTCGGTGACCGCAGGCAGATCGGTGCCCGAGACCGGCGTGCGCACCAGCACGACGAGGCGCGTCCCTTCGGCGTTCATGTAGTAGCCGTCGGGGTACGGCGGCTCGCCGCTGGGCGGGCCCCCCTTCTTCACGCCGAGATCCCGGTCGATCGTCTCGCGCGTGATCTTCTCGGGCTCCTCGAGGCCGCCGTTGACCTCGTAGTCGTAGCGATCCTCGACTTTGTCGTGGAGCTCCTGGACCTTCTTCAGCGGCAGAAACAGCGCCCTTCGCTGCCGAATGAACTCCTGCTCGGCCTGCACTCCGTCCTCGGCGGTGCCGACCCACTCCGGCGGCAGCGTGCGCAGGCGCGCGACCAGGTCGTCGCCGAAGCGCTCGAGCGCCTTCTGGTCGTGCCCGTCGGCCACGATCGTCAACGTCGAGGCCCCCGCCGTGCGCTCGCCGACGCGCCGCAGCTCCTTCACGCTCGGCTTGTTCTCGGGGAGCAGCGACTCGAAGCCCGTGCGCAGCTCGAGCCGTCGCGCGAGCACGTAGGACGGGATCGCCAGGGCGATGGCGACCAGCAACAGCGCCCAGGGGCGTTGGACCTGGAAGAGGACCAGTCGGCGCAGGAGGCCGCGCGGGCTCGATTCGACGACCATTGACGAAGCGCTCGCCTATCACGGATCGGGCCACCGATCGCGCTCGACCGAACGGCGGCGGCTACGGCGCTGCTCCGTCGGAAATCCGACGCCGAGCGTCGCGAAGCCGGCGTGAACGCGCGTAGGGAGCCCCGGGCACACCATGACGCCCGTGTCAGGGCGCGGGGCGTTTGCTCACGCGCCGGCGACGACCTGCTCGCCGCGGCGGAGCATCGCCGGATCGAGCGCGGCGGCGATGATCGCCGCGACGATGTGCCAGACGAACTGCACCGTGTAGAGCAAGAAGACGTAGACCGAGCCCGGCCCCATCACGACCGACGGCGGGAAGTACATGGCGAGCGCGCCGAAGGTGGCCGCCTGGAACGCGCCGAAGAGCCCCGGCCCCGCGGGCACCAGGATGCCGACGGCGAGCACCCCCTCGACCGCGCACGCATGCCCGAAGCTCATCGGCAGGCCGCACGCGAAGCCGAGGGTCCACATGAGCACCGCGTTGATCCCCCAGTACGCGACCGTCTCGCCGAGGAACGGCAGCGCGTAGCGCGGCGCCCCGAGGAAGTGCAGGCCGCTCGCGATCCCTTCGACGATCCCGGCCACGCGCTCGCCGAGCCGCTCGCTCACCCGTCCGATCGTCGCGTGCACCATGCGCCGCGCAAAATCGCGGGCGAAGTAGAAGAGCGCCATGGCGCCGAAGGCCGCGACGAAGAGCGCGAGCGCGCCGTAGCCGAGCGCAGGGAGCGTGGCGACCGCGATGTTGAGCTCGCCGATCGAGCGCGGCAGGGGATCGAGCCTCGGGACGAAGAGCAGCGCTCCTGCGAGCACGCCCGTGACCACCAGCCCGTCGATGACCCGCTCGGCGCCCATCGTGCCGAGCGCCGCGCTCATGGTGACGCGCTTGCCATCACGGATGAGCCAAGGTCGCACGATCTCCCCCGCGCGCAGCGGCAGCATCAGGATGGCGAAGAAGCCGAGCCACGAGGCCGCGAGCACCCGCCGCATGCCGATCTCGGGGGCGATCGGGCGCAGCAGGTGGCGCCAGCGGACGGCGCGGATCACGTGGATCGTCATCAACAGCGCCACGTGCACCGCGACCCACCCCCAACGAACGGCCCGCAGCTGCTCCGCCTTGGGCACGAGCCGCAGCCCGGCGCGCTCCAGCCCCCAGGCGAACAGGATCGCGAGCACGATCGACGCGACGGTCTTGACGCCGTGACGTCGAAGGAAGGAGCCGCGCGGCGGCGGGACGCTCGTCGCGGGGGGCACCTCGCCGCCCACCTCGAGCTTCTCCTCGTCTCTTTCGGGCGACAGCCCGGTCGGCGTGGCGATTTGCGGCTGCACTCGTTCTCTCCGGACGCGCACGCCAGGAGGGGGCGCGCACGGGCCGCTGCCACGGCCGCACCGCGGACGTTTACCTCGTTCGGGCGCGTCGGGCCAGCGGGGCCGCCGAGCGCTCGGATCGCCCGGGGGTCACAGGCTCCAGTAGAAAATGTCGCGCTCCATGTCGCTCGGCTTGAAGGCGCTCTTCACGTCGATGAAGAAGCCTCCGTCGCGCACGCGCGAGAGCAGCTGCTTGGGGCCGAGGTCGAGGTACTGGCGGTGGCTCACGGCCAGTACGAGCGCGTCGAGGTCGCGGAAGCGATCGAGGTCGCTGAGCTCCAGACCGTACTCGTGCACCGCCTCCTTCGCGTCGGCGATCGGGTCGTGGACGAGCGCCTCGACGCCGAACTGCCGCAGCTCCGCGAGGATGTCGGGGACCTTGCTGTTGCGCAGGTCGTTGCAGTCCTCTTTGAACGTCAGGCCCAGCACGCCGACGCGCGCCCCCTTCACGCGGCTGTCGCGCTGGATGAGCGCGCGCACGAGCCGCTGCGCGACGAACGCGCCGACGTTGTTGTTGATGCGGCGGCCGGCGAGGATCACCTCGGGCTGGTAGCCGAGCTGCTGCGCCTTCATGGTCAGGTAGTACGGGTCGACGCCGATGCAGTGGCCGCCGACGAGCCCCGGCCGGAACTTGAGGAAGTTCCACTTGGTGCCGGCGGCGGCGAGCACGTCGGCGGTGCGGATGCCGATGCGGTCGAAGATGAGCGCGAGCTCGTTCATGAGCGCGATGTTGATGTCGCGCTGGGTGTTCTCGATCACCTTGGCCGCCTCGGCGACCTTGATGCTCTCGGCGCGGTGGATGCCCGCGTCGATGATCGCGCCGTAGGCGGCCGCGACCCGCTCGAGCGTCGGCGCATCTTCGCCGGAGACGACCTTCACGATGCGCTCGAGGGTGTGCTCGTGATCGCCCGGATTGATGCGCTCGGGGGAGTAGCCGAGCTTGAAGTCGCTGCGCGCCACCCCCGAGACGCGCGCGAGGATCGGCCCGCAGACCTCCTCGGTGGCGCCCGG
>JAJXTK010000109.1 GCA_021783935.1 Myxococcales bacterium
CCCGAGCTTTCGTCTGCCGCGCGAGATCATCGATCGCGAGGTCCAGTTCCTGCGCGACCTGGGCGTGAAGTTCGAGACCAACAAGGTCATCGGCAAGACCTTCACCGTCGGTCAGCTGCTCGGCGAAAAGGGCTTCGACGCGGTCTTCCTCGGCGTCGGCGCGGGCGCGCCGGCCTTCCTCGGCATCCCCGGCGAGTTCGCCGGGCAGGTCTACTCGGCGAACGAGTTCCTCACGCGCGTGAACCTCATGGGCGGCGACAAGTTCCCCTACGAGGACACCCCCGTGAACATGGGCAAGAGCGTCGTGGTGATCGGCGCGGGCAACACCGCGATGGACTGCCTGCGGGTCGCCAAGCGCCTCGGCGCGCCGACGGTCCGCTGCGTCTATCGCCGCTCGGAGGTCGAGGCGCCGGCCCGCCTCGAGGAGCTCCGGCACGCGAAGGAGGAGGGGATCGAGTTCTTCTTCCTGCACGCGCCGTCCGAGATCCACGTCGACGACGACGGCAACGTGCGCGGCATGCGCGTGCAGAAGATGGCGCTCGGTCACCCCGACGAGAAGGGGCGCCGCAAGCCCGTGCCGCTCGACGAGTTCGTCGAGCTCGACTGCGACACCGTCGTCTACGCGCTCGGCACCAAGGCGAACCCCATCGTCACGCAGTCGACGCCGGGGCTCACGCTCAACAAGTGGGGCAACATCGTCGCCGATGAGCTCACGCAGGCGACGAGCCTCCGCGGCGTCTTCGCCGGCGGCGACATCGTGACCGGCGGCGCGACGGTCATCCTCGCGATGGGCGCGGGGCGCCGGGCGGCCAAGGCGATCGGCGCCTACCTCCAGCTCGGCAAGCCGTGGCCGATCGCGAAGCCCGAGCTCGACAGGTTCGCGCCCGGCAAGCTGGTCGAGGCGGCCATCGCCGCGGCCGAGGGGGGGCGCACCTGCCCCAAGTGCCATCGGCCGATCGAGGGGAGCGAGGAGTACGTCTGCTGCGCGGGCGCCTCGCTCGCCTGGCGATGCAGCGACTGCCAGAAGGTCAGCGAAGGGTTCGCCTTCCCGTACGGCATGTGCCCGGCGTGCGGCGGCAAGCTCGTCGCGCACGAGACGGGGGCGGTCGAAGGCGCGGGGGCGCTCGCTGCCATCCGCACCGCCTTCGAGATCGAGCTCGGCGGCCAGGCGTTCTACGCCCGCGCGGCGGCCAGCACGAGCGATCCGGCGCTCAAGGAGCTGTTCGGCAAGTTCGTCGCGATGGAGGCCGAGCACATGGCGACGCTCTCGCGCCGCTACCACGTCGACGTGCCGAAGCCCGACGCGCGCTTCGACGTCGAGCGCGCCGCGATCTACGCCGGCATCCAGAGCCGCCCGGAGGATCCCGGCAACCTGTTCCGCATCGCGATCGCCTTCGAGCAGCGCGCCGTCGGCTTCTTCACCGACCGCGGCGCCGCGAGCAACGAAGGGTCGGTCGAGCGCCAGCTCTACCGCGAGCTCGCGGCGGAGGAGGCCGAGCACGTGGCGCTGCTCACGACCGAGTACGAGCGCCACAAGCGCGGCAAGCCCGGCGTGATGTGATCAGCCGCGCTTCGAGTAGATCGCCGGCCGCGCGTCGCGCCGCAGGTCCCAGCCTGCGGCGTGCGGCGCGGTGAGCTCGCCGAGATCGAGATCGGCGATCACCAGATTCGCGTGCGTCGACACGTTCAAGACCTCGCCGTTCGGGCCCACGAAGTGAGTGTCGCCGAAGTAGAGCTGGTTCCACGGCGGCTCCGCGCCGCGGCGGTTGCTGCCGCCGACGAACACGTCGTGCCGCGCGGCGTCGACCGCGAACTCGAGCCGCCACAGCCGCCGGCTCTTGGCGCCGAAGGTGACCGCGGGCGAGAAGATCAGCTCGGCCCCCGCGCCGGCGAGCGAGCCCATCACCCCCTCGAAGTGCCGGTCGTAGCAGATGGCGACGCCGATCCGACCGACGGACGTCTGCCAGACCGGGAAGTACGGGTTGTTCGACACGTTGGCGGGGCCGAGCAGGTTCTTTCCGTCGCTCGGCTCGTAGTAGACGTTCTCGTGGAAGCTCCCCTGCTCGTTGCGACCGAAGGGGATGTGCGTCTTGCGGTAGGTGCCGAGCACCTCTCCCTGCTCGTCGATCGCGACCGCGGTGTTGAAGCGTTTGCCCGAGCTCGCATCGAGCTCGTAGATCGGCGCGACGACGATGATCCCGTGCCGCTTGGCGGCGGCGCGCACGGCGGTGATCGTCGGCCCGCTCGTCGCGTCCTCGGCGAGCGCCGTCCAAATCGGGTCGGTCCGAAGCGCGAAGTACGGCCCGGGGAAGAGCTCGCCGAAGCAGATGGCCTTGACGCCTTGCGCCGCGGCGGCCTCGAGCAGCCCGAGGTGGTGCTCGACGTTCGCGCGGCGGACGTCGTCGAGGCGATCCTCGAGCTCGTCGATCTCGTCGACCGACTCGGGCATGTGAGGGTAGGCGTCGGCCGTCTCGGTCATGGCCACGCGCACGACTCGCTTTGTGTGGTGCATTCGGCGCCCTCTCTCGTCTATTCGTCGGCCAGCGACAAGAGCGTGTCGAGCAGCACGTTCACGCCGTCGCGGCACTGCGCCTCGGTCGACAGCTCGCGCGGGTTGTGGCTGATGCCGTCGTGCTCTCCCGGGACGAAGATCATGCCGGCGGGGCAGAGGCGCGACAGCTCCTGCGCGTCGTGCCCCGCCCCCGAGACGATCGGCGCGCTCGAGAGGCCTCGCGCCTTCGCGGCGGCGGCGATGCGCTCGCGCACGCGCGACGAGAACGGAACGAACGGCGTGCGCGCGGTGCGGCGGTGCGTGATCGTCACCCCCTCGAGGCGCGCGACCTCGCCGTAGTGCGCGACGATCTCGGCCTCGGCGCGCTCGAGGATGGCGTCGTCCGGGTTGCGCACGTCCACCGTGCACACCACGCGCCCGGGCACGACGTTCACCAGGTTCGGGTGCGGCGCGATCGCGCCCATCGTCGCGCGAAGCTCGGCGCCGAAGCGCCCCGAAGAGACCATGTCGCGCAGCTTCAGGTTGATGCGCGCGGCGGCGACGCCGGCGTCGGCCCGCAGCGACATGGGGGTGGTGCCCGCGTGCGCGGCCTTGCCGACGATGGTGACCTCGTGCCAGCAGATCGCCTGCACGCCCGTCACGACGCCGAGATCGAGCCCAGACGCGCGCAGCACCGGCCCCTGCTCGACGTGGCACTCGAGGTAGGCGTGCGGCGGCTCGAGCCGCTCGTCGCGCTCGCCGAGGAAGCCGATCGCCGCGAGCTCGTCGCGCACCGACAGCCCCGTTGCGTCGCGCATCGCGTACGCGTCGGCGAGCCCGATGCGCCCGGTCGCGACGGCGCTTCCCAGCATGTCGGTGCCGAAGCGCGCCCCCTCCTCCTCGGTGAAGAAGGCGACCACGATCGGGCGCTTGGTCGCGTAGCCGGCGTCGTTCAACGTGCGCACGACCTCGAGCCCGCCGAGCACGCCGAGGCAGCCGTCGAAGCGCCCCGCCGTCGCCACGGAGTCGATGTGCGAGCCGATCATGACCGGCGCGAGATCGTCCTCGCGGCCAGGGCGTCGCGCGAACACGTTGCCGATGCGATCGACGCTGACCGCGAGCCCCGCCGACCTCATCTCGGCGACGACGTGCGCGCGCCCGGCGCCGTCGGCGGCGGTCAACGCGAGCCGGCAGACGCCGCGAAGGCCGGTGTACGGGTCGTCGTAGGCGCCGACGCGACCAAGCGCGTCGAGGGCGTCGTAAAGGCGATTGGCGTCGATCGAGAGCGCGGTCGGGGGCGGGGCAATGGCTTGCGATCGCATGGCGGGGCTCCGGGGCGACGGAGGATAGCGCCACGCGACGGACCCTCACCACGCCGCGAGCTCTGCAGCTCATCGCGGCGGCCCGCGCCGTCGCCGCGAAGGGCGCACTTCCATGCGTCCGCGCGCACGCGAGCACGCGCCTGCGGAGCGCTCGCCGGCGCGTCGATGCCTCGAGCGTCTCGCGCCGCGTCGTCTCGGCGACAGCCGCTGCGCACGTCACCGCACGCGGCGAGCAGATGCGCGTCGTCGCGGCATCGCAACCGCGCCGGCACGCTGCTCGTCGCGTTTCGTCGACGGCGCGCGCGGCGGGAAGGGGCACCGATGTCGAGCTCGTCGGAAACGCGTGGACGCCTTCGAGCCCGTGGACTGGGCGCGTTCGCGACGCTGGCTTCTCTCCTGCTATTCGTGGGCTGCAGTGGCGGGGCGCAGTCGACCGCGCAGCCTGCGGACGGCTCCGGCGACGGGGCGGCCATCTCTCCGTGGGAGGACGCCGCGGACGCGGGCGACGACGTCGCCGACGCGGCCGAGGCGACGGTCGATGACACGGCTGAGGCGAGCGAGGCCGCGGACGCCGCCGACGCCGCGGACGGCTCCGACCTCGAGGCTGCGATCGACGCCCCAGGCGAGGTCGCCGCGGACGCCGACGCCGCGAGCGACGTGCCCCTCGACGGGGCCTCGTGCTCGGCGACGGCGTGCGCGAGCGGGTGCTGTCGCGGAGGCGTCTGCACGACCTGGTCGGCGAGCGCTTGCGGCAAGCCGGGCGAGGCGTGCGTCGTCTGCGATCCGGTGAGCGCCGACGGCTGCAACGGCGGCTCCTGCGCCTGCGGGACGGGCGCGCCCTGCGCCGTCGGTCAGCGCTGCGTCGGCGGTGCCTGCGTGTGCGACGCGACCTCGTGCCCGAGCGGCTGTTGCGCCGGCGCGATGTGCGCGACGACCTCGATCACGGCGTGCGGCAGCGGCGGCGCGACCTGCATCGCGTGCGACAAGACGCGCGCCGACGCGTGCGTGTCGGGCCAGTGCGCCTGCGGTGGCCACCTCGCGTGCGCTCCTGGCCAGCGCTGCGTGGCGGGGGCGTGCGTGTGCGACGCGACCTCTTGCACGGCAGGCTGCTGCGACGCGAGCGGCACCTGCAAGAGCCCGACGCCGACGACGTGCGGCGCGCCGGGCGGTGCTTGCGGCGTCTGTGATCTCACGGTGACCGACCGTTGCTTCGGCAACGCGTGCACCTGCGGCACCGGCCCGGCGTGCGTGGCCGGGCAGAGGTGCGTGCTCGGCAAGTGCGTGTGCGACGCGACCTCGTGCCCGAACGGCTGCTGCGACGCGAGCGGCGCGTGCACCACGCCGACGACGGCAGCGTGCGGCGCGAAGGGGAGCGCGTGTCAGGCGTGCAACCCCGGCGACGCGTGCATCAACGGGAGCTGCGCCGGGTGCGCGGCGACCTGCGCAGGGTGCTGCCAGGGCAACAGCTGCCTCGCCTCGCCGACCGCGGGCGCGTGCGGCGTCGCCGGCGGCGCGTGCGGAGTCTGCGACTCGACGCTCACCGACACGTGCGCCGCAGGCACCTGCACCTGCGGCACGGGTCCGGCGTGCGTTGCCGGCCAGCACTGCGTCGGTGGCGCGTGCGTCTGCGACGCGACGTCGTGCGCGAGCGGTTGCTGCAGCGCCAACGTCTGCCTCGCGTCCACGCTCGCGACGTGCGGCACCGGTGGGGCGGGCTGCGCGACGTGCGATCCGGCCAAGGCCGACTCGTGTCTCGCCGGCAGCTGCGCCTGCGGCGCGGGTGCGGCGTGCGGCGTCGGTGAGCGCTGCTCGGGGGGCGTCTGCGTCTGCGACGCGGCCTCGTGCCCCTCGGGGTGCTGCTCGGGCAACGTGTGCAACGCGCCGTCGAGCGCGACGTGTGGGACGGGCGGCGCGAGCTGCGGCGCGTGCGACGCGACGAAGGCGGACAACTGCAACGGCGGCAGCTGCCAGTGCGGCAGCAATCCGCCGTGCGGTGCGGGGCTCGCGTGCGTCGCGGGGGCCTGCATCTGCAACCAGGCCAGCTGCCCCAGCGGCTGCTGCCAGGCGAACGTCTGCCAGACGGGGACCTCGGCGACCGCGTGCGGCACCGGCGGCTCGGCCTGCGCGACCTGCAACGCGGGCGACAGCTGCGTCGCGGGCAGCTGCACCGGCTGCTCGCTGACGTGCGCGAGCGGCTGCTGCTCGGGCACGACCTGCACCGCCCCCTCGCTGTCGGCGTGCGGCGCCTCGGGCGGCGCGTGCCTCGCGTGCGATCCGACGCTCACCGACAGCTGCACCAACGGCGCGTGCAAGTGCGGCAGCGGCGCGCCGTGCTCGGCCGGCCAGCACTGCGTCGGCGGCGCGTGCGTGTGCGACTCGACCTCGTGCACCAACGGCTGCTGCAACGGCTCGACCTGCTACGTCGGCGTCAACTGCGCGACGTGCAAGAGCTACCACCAGAGCTGCAGCAACAACACCGACTGCTGCTCCGACAACTGCGTGAACGGCGTCTGCTCGGTGCCGGCGTCTTCGTGCAAGCTCACCAACGACCTCTGCACGCAGAACGCCCAGTGCTGCTCGGGGCACTGCGACGTCGACGTCGACGGGCTCACGCGCTGTTCGGGCCCGAACCAGTGCGAGTCGCTGGGCGCCACGTGCGCCGCGGCGGCGAGCTGCTGCACGCTCTACTGCGACGTCGGGGGCGGCACCTGCTCCTCGGCCGGCCACTGCCTGTCGATCGGCGCGAGCTGCACAGCCGACGCAGAGTGCTGCGGCAACGCGTGCGTCGGGGGCGTGTGCACCGGCGCGGCCTCGTGCGCGCTGCTCGGCGACACGTGCAGCACCTCGAGCCAGTGCTGCTCGGGGCAGTGCATCGGCGGGCGGTGCACGTTCTTCACCTACTGCCGCGGCGGCGGCGACGTCTGCGAGGCGAACGCCGACTGCTGCGACGGTCTCTGCCAGAGCGGACGCTGCGCGCAGCCGTCCAACACGGCGTGCGTGGCCACCAACGAGCCCTGCAGCGGCCTGCGCTCGTGCTGCAACACCGCGTGCGTCGACGACGGGCTCGGCACCGGATACGGCTACTGCTACCCGATCGGCGGCTGCAGGACGTATCAGGACTACTGCACGAAGAGCTCGGACTGCTGCTCGGGGAGCTGCCAGCCCGACGGCTCTGGGCTCTCGCGCTGCGCGCGCGTCGGCAACTGCCAGCCCGACGGCGACGTCTGCGGCGGCCAGGGGGTCACGCAGAACTGCTGCAACGGCGGCAAGAGCGGCTGCCACAGCTCGATGACCGGTGTCTGGCGCTGCATCCCGAACTTCGGCGGCGCGTGCTACTCGGACGGCTCGCCGTGCAGTCTCGGCGACGAGTGCTGCTCGGGGATCTGCACGCCGAATTCGAGCTCGTCCACCGGCTTCACGTGCGGCGCGTGCATCGCCATCGGCTCGGGCACCTGCACGACGAACGCGGACTGCTGCAGCGGCGGCGTCTGCCAGGCGGGGGTCTGCCAGGCGAGCGGCTCGACCTGCTCCTCGCTCGGCGGCGCGTGCACGACGACCGCTGACTGCTGCAGCGGCAGCTGCATCGGCGGCAGCTGCAGCTTCGGTTGATCGCGGCGTAGGCGAAGCGCGCGCTCGCCCCGGCGTGGGGCGGGCGCGCTCGTCGTTCGCCGCGCAGACGAGAATGCGCAGGCGTCCACGCGTCGAACGGCGGCCGATGCCGTAGCGGTGGCCGTAGCCGATGCCGGAGCCGTAGCCGATGCCGATGCCGGAGCCGTAGCCGCAGCCGCAGCCGCAGCCGCAGCCGATGCCGATGCCGATGCCGCTGCCGCTGCCGATGCCGATGCCGCTGCCGATGCCGATGCCGAAGCCGGAGCCGGAGCCGCAGCCGATGCCGATGCCGCTGCCGCTGCCGAAGCCTGATCTGTCGTCAGACACGGTCCTTCCGCACGATCTCATCCCGCATGCAAAGAACCGGACAGCCGCCAGCTTCCTCCTCGATCGATCGCCGGGCAGTGGTCGGCGGACGAAGCGTCGGAGCGCGCGAGGAGGAACGTCGCGACGGGGGCGCGCAAGGACGCCGATTCGTGCGCCGGCTACGCGCGATCGACCACAAAACGCTGACGATCACGGCTTTCGCGGGCTGCTCTTCAGCGGCCTGCTAGTGGGCGACCGGCGGGTCATCGATGCTGCGCGAGCCGATCGGCGCCGGGCGCACGGGAGGCGGCTTCCCCCTCGGGGTCGGTGGGTGAGGCGACGGCGCGATCGTCACGGGGGGCGCCGTGACGATGGGCTGCGCCCCGCCGGCGGTGCGCATCTTCGAAGTCGGCGGCACGAGCGGCGCGCTCGAAGCCGACGAGCTGAGGCTCGCCGCGGTCGCGACCGTCGCAGTCAGCGCCCCCATGGTCGGCTCCTCGATCGTGCCGGCAGCGGTCGACGCCGGGTCGCGCACCGCCTCGCTCGAGCGCGGCGTCGCCAGGTGCGCCGGCTCGGTGCGCGCCTCCTCCTGCTGCCCACACCCCGACAGCGCCGCCAGCGCCAGCGCGAACGTCGGCAGCGCGGGGGCCCACCGCGACGCCGCCAGCGGGCGCGGCGTCCGCGCCGCAGGCTCGAGCTCGTTCGCGGCGACCGGGCGCTTCTTCGTGACGGGGCGGTCCATGCGAGCTTCGACGCGCGAGCCCGCCAAACGATTTGGCGAATCTTCGCGTTCAGAACGAGCCGACGACGCCGATGCTGCCGAAGCCGACCACGACCGTCGCGCTCGGCTTGCTCCCCGTGGTGGGCGGGGGCGCCGCGGCGACGGGCGCGCTCGGGAGCAGCAGGCCGACGACGCCGACGATCGCGCCGACGCCGGCGACGGCGAAGCCGATGTTGGAGAACGTCGCCATCGACCGCGCGGTCGCCAGATCATCGTGCGTCGACGGCGGGCACAGGTTGTTGGTGCAGAGGTTCTTCGCCGACGAGGTGTGCTGCATCGAGATGAACCCGGTGATCCCGCCGGCGATGAGCCCAGCCCCCGCGAGCCCGAAGCCGCCGTAAAGGAACGGCGCGCGCAGCGGCGACCCCTTGCCCGTGTCGACGTCGGTCGGCGGCGGCGGCTCGGTCGCCGTCGTGCTCGTCGTGCTCGTCGTGGTCGTGGTCGCGGCCGACGAGTCCTCGTCGCCGGACGCCAGGTCGACCTCGATCTCCTTGGTGTCGCGCTCGGCGAGCTCGAAGGCGATCTTGCGCGTGCGCGTGCCGTCGTTGAAGACCGCGACGTGCTTGCCGGGGTTGAGCCGCCGCGGCACCACGAGCGTGTCGGCCTCGATCGACGCCTCGTCGAGGGTGACCTTGAGCGTCGAGCCCTGGGCCTGGCCCGAGACGTCGAACTTCGCCGTGGGGATGCGCGGCGTGATCTCGTCGACGAGCTCCTGCGCCCGCTGGCGCGCCTTGACGAACGCCTCGGGCTCCTTCGGCTCGACCGGCAGCTTGGTGACCGCGAGCCACGCGTCGCGCGCCTCGACCAGCTTGCCGAGGTCGGCGAACGACTGGCCGACCTCGAGGCCGGTCGTGGGCACCTGCATGATGCGATCGGCCGCCTGGAAGCGCTCGAGGGCCGCCGCCTGATGCCCCGCCGCGCGCTCCTTGCGCCCCTGCGCCATGAGCTCGCGCGCGGCGTCCTTGTCCGACGCCGACGGGGCGGCCAGCGCGGACGCGCTCGCGACCGCGATCGCCACGGCCGAGGCGATCTTCAGGAGCCACGTCGTCCGCCCGCGCTGCGCCCCGAACCGTCGCATGAAACCTCCGAGGCGGCGCGAACGAAGAAGACGCCGTCGGACCCGGGACGGGCCGCCGTTCGATCGCGACGCTCGTTGCGTTCTAGCACAGGGATCTGCTGATCTTCACCTCGTGAAGAAGCGGACGGTGGTGCTCGCGTCGCTCTTGGCGGCGGCGACGGTGGTCGGCTGCGCGGCGATCAGCGGCCTCGACAAGCTCGAGGAGTCGGCGTGCGCGCCCGACTGCGGCACCGACGCGACGATCGACACCGGCGCCGACGTCCCCCTCGCCGAGTCGGGCGATCTCGGGGTCGACACGCTCGACGCCGCCGACACGGCCGACACGAGCGACACGAGCGACGCCGCGGAGGTGGCGAGCGACGCCGACGCCGCCGACACGGCGGACGCGGCCGACAGCGCGACCGACACCGGCGCCTCCGAGTGCGGTCCGACCAACACGACCACCAACTGCAGCGCGTGCGGCGTCGCGTGCGACGTCTCGCACAGCACCGGCCCCGTGTGCGACGGCACGAGCTGCCAGTACTCGGGGTGCGCCTCGGGCTGGGCCGACTGCATCACCACCGCCCCGAACGCGAACGGCTGCGAGACACCGACGATCACGGTCAACAACTGCGCCGGCTGCGGCAACAAGTGCGACGCGACCAACACGACCAGCACCGCGAGCTGCACCGGGACGACGTGCACCTACGGCGCGTGCAAGTCGGGCTGGGCCGACTGCAACAAGGCGATCGCGCCGAACGTCGACGGGTGCGAGACGAACATCGCGACCGACGAGCTCAACTGCACCGCGTGCGGGGTTCGATGCGACGTGTCGCAGTCGGTCGGACCGACCTGCAACGGGACGAGCTGCGTCTACAACTCGTGCAGGGTCGGCTACTCCGACTGCAACAAGACGGCCCCCGACTCGGACGGGTGCGAGTGCCACACGCCCACTTGCTGCAACACCGGCTGCGCCGTCACGCACCAGAACTGCCAAGGGACCGCCTGCGGGCCCGTCGGTCAGTCGTACTTCCTCAGCAACGGCTGCACCCCCGTGGGCACGCCCGGCAGCGCCGCCACCTACAACCTCGCCATGGCGACCGCGGCGCGCGCGGCGTGGCCGCAGACCGGCACCGATGGCAACGGCTCGTGCGGCGGCTCATCGGCTCTGTCGCGGCAGAACTCGACCGCGTGCGTGGTGTGGCTCTACGACGGCACACTCGCGGGAAGCGTTACCGTGAACACGACGCCCGGCGATGGTGGTCTGCCCGACTGCCTCTGCTCCGCGTCGATCACGACCTCATGGAATTGATCCGCTCCCATCGAGTCTCACCGAACTCGTAGGTCGCATCAGCGCGCGTCTCCAATGTAGGACACGCGGCGGCCACGTCGCGCGAGCGGCGCGCATCGTTCATACTGCGCCCCGTGACGTCGCCCGGCTCACCGCAGTCGCCGCTCGTTCCGGGGCTCAACCTGGATCGCTACGAGCTGCTCTGCCCCATCGCCAAGGGCGGCATGGCGGAGGTGTGGATCGCGCGCCTGCGCGGCAAGCACGGCTTCCAGAAGCTCGTGGCGATCAAGACGATCCTCCCCGAGTACGCCGCCGATCCGACCTTCCAGTCGATGTTCCTCGACGAGGCGCACATCGCGGCGGACATCGAGCACGTCAACGTCGCGCACATCCTCGATCTCGGCGAGCAGCACGACGTGCTCTACCTCGTGATGGAGTACGTCGACGGCGACTCGCTCTCGCGCCTGCAGCGCAACGTCGTCAAGCGCGGCTTCAAGATCCCGCAGGGCATCGTGCTGCGCGTGCTGGCGGACACGAGCCTCGGGCTGCACGCGGCGCACGAGCTGAAGGACAAGGACGGGCACCTGCTGAACGTCGTGCACCGAGACGTCTCGCCGCAGAACGTCCTGGTCAGCGACAAGGGGGTCGCGAAGCTCATCGATTTCGGCGTCGCCAAGGCGCGCGATCGCGTCGCCGGCGAGACGAACTCCGGCGTGCTCAAGGGGAAGATCCAGTACATGCCCCCCGAGCAGGCGATCGGCGGCGACGTCGATCGACGCGCGGACGTCTTCGCGATCGGCGCCATCGCCTACCACATGCTCTCGGGCAAGCCGCCCTACGACGGCGACAACCAGCTCGCGATGCTGCGTGCGCTGACGTCGGGCGAGCCGCCGCCGCCGCTCCCTTCGAGCGTGCCGATGCTCGTCGCCGACGTGATCATGCGCGCGCTCGCCTTCCACAAGGAGGCCCGCTGGGCGACGGCGCTCGAGCTCCACCGGGCCATCGAGGCGGCGATGGCGGAGTCGCGCCTGACGACGACCACCGCGGACGTGGCCGCGTTCGTCGGCGAGCACCAGCACGAGCGCTCGGCCGAGCGAAGGCGCGCCATCGATCTCGCGCTCGCGGCCGCCGAGGAGCGGGCGCGCGTGCACGCGCTCCTGCAGCCGCACCCGAACGATGGCTCGAGCATCATCGATCTCACGGCGCACTCGATGGCGGTCTTGCAGCCCGCGCCGATGCCGGTCGACTCGATCGTGGTCCATCCCGAGGTCGTCGCGGCGCCGGTGGTCGAGAGCCCCCCCTCGATCGGCTCCATCGGCGTCATCGAGGCGCTCGGCTCGACGTCGTCGGTCCCCGCGCCCGCGCCGCCCACTCGCAGCGGATCGTTCGTCGTCATCAGCCTCGGCTTCGTCGCGCTCGCGATCCTCGGCGCCTCGGTCGGCCTGACGCTTGCGCGCCGCGGCGGCCCGACGGCGACGATCGTCACGAGCAAGCCCGAGCCGGTCGCGCACACCGAGTTCGCCGCCGCGAGCGCGAGCTCGGCGAGCCCGGCCGAGTCGACGAGCGCGATCTCCGCGACCGCCGCGCCGTCCGAGTCGGCCGCGCCGATCGCGTCGGAGCCTCTGCCTCGCCAGCCGGCGCCGGGCCTCGCGCCCGCCAGACCAGCCTTCGTGAAGG
>JAJXTK010000110.1 GCA_021783935.1 Myxococcales bacterium
CGCGCGCGCGGGCGCCGGCGATCCGGCCGCCGCGCTCGCCGCCGCCGCGGAGGCGAGCCGTCGCGTGCTCTGGATCGCCCTCGGGATCGCCGCCGTGGCCGCGCTGATCGACGCGGTCGTTGCGCTGCGGCTGTGGCGCGGGCGCCTCATGATGACGCGCGAAGAGGTGCTGCGAGAGCACAAGGAAGGTGAAGGGGATCCGCAGGTGAAGCGGCGTCGCGAGGAGCTGCACCACGAGCTCATGGCAGCCGAAGCAACCCGCGCCGTGCGCGAGTCGACCGTCGTCGTGATCAACCCGACGCACCTCGCCTGCGCGCTCCTGTACCGCGGCGGCCTCGACGCCCACGGCGAGCCCGACCCCGACGAGGCGCCGTCGCTGCTCGCCAAGGGGGAGGGGGCGATCGCCGCGCGCATGGTCGAGGCCGCGCGCGCCTACGGCGTGCCGATCGTGCGAGACGTGCCCGTCGCGCGAGCGCTCTTCGATCTCGAGCAGGGGAGCGAGATCCCGGAGGCGCTCTACGAGGCGGTCGCCGAGGTGCTGCGCGCGGCGTGGGAGGGGGGCTGAGGCGCTGGCAGGCCGGTGAAGAGCGGCCTGCGCACACGGTGACAGTCGACAGGCTGTGGTCGATCGCGCGGGAAGTTCGGCATGCCGCAGGAGAGGATCGGCCGATCGCCGAGAGACTCCACAGCCTGCAAGCAGGCCGTTGAGAAACGGCCTGCGGGAACTGTGACAGACAGCAGGCCGTGTCGATCGCGCGGCGAGGTTCGGGTTGACGCGGGAGAGGCTCGAGCAGCTCCGGAGAAACTCAACGGCCTGCTAGGGCTTGCCGAACGGCAGCTTCCCTTGCGCGAGCTCGGCTTCGAGCTTGCGCCCCTTCGCGGTCGCCGGCGGCGGCAGCGGCGTCGCCTCGGCCGCGAGCGCGTCTCGCTCGCGGATCAGGTCGGCGGTGACGAGGTCGAGGTTGTCGTAGGCGAAGGCGAGCGCGTCGAAGATGCGCGCCGGACCGAGCTGCGGGTAGCGGCGGATGATCGTCTCGATCGGCGTCCCCTGCCGGTGCCACGAGAAGACGCGCCGCACCGGCACGCGCGTGCCTTGAATGGTCGGGCTGCCTTCGGCGACGGAGTCGTCGACGACGATGTGCGGATGGGGGACGCGCACGGGGGGGAGGGCTCGATCGGTCACTTGGACCGAAAAGCTAGCGCGTTCGCGCGCTTGCGCCGAACGGAGCACCCGTTCAGTCGCGGCCCGTGCCAATACGCGCCGAGCTGCGCGGTCCCGGCGCGGGGTTCGCGCGCGAGGCGGGCGCGCCGTTCACCTTTCTTGAGGCTCCACCGCGCGCGCGGCGGCGTAGCCTGCGGCGCCATGATCAAGCACTCCCTCCTCTTGCTCGCGCTCGTCGCGATCGGCTGCGAAGAACCGGCGAAACAGCCGGCCAAGTCCCCGAAGGCCGCCTCCAGCGCGACCCCGCCACCGGCACCGCCGCCCGAGGAGGCCTCGACGTGGAGCGCCCCCGAGGAGCACTGCCCGGGTGCGGAGCCCCTCGCGGGCGACAAGCACCCGCCGATGGGCATGGGGCCGGGGATGGGCCCGGGAATGGGGCCGATGATGGGCGGCCCCGGCATGGGCCCGATGATGGGCATGCACGAGGAGCACGGCAAGGAGCTCGCCGCGCGCCTCGCCGAGAAGAACGACGCGAAGCTCGAGATCAAGGCGGGCCCGAAGGGCATCGCGCTCGAGAGCGAAGGGGCTGACGCGGGGCGCGTGCTCGCGGGCATCGCGGCGGCCGCGAAGAAGGCGATCCGCGTGCCGGCGTCGCACGCGTGGGTGCCGATCTACGCGAGCGTCAAGGAGAAGGACGCCGACGCGCTGCTCACCGAGGTCGCCGACGCCGCCGGGCTGCTGCTCGAGAACAAGAACGGCGAGCTGGTCGGCGAAGACGCGAGCCAGCGGCGCACGATGGAGCTCTTCAAGAAGCACCACGAGCAGATGTCGATGCCGGTCGACTCGCGCGTGATCAACGCGAAGCACCCGACCGAGGCCGCGCGCGTGATCGCGGCCACGCTCCTGAGCTGCCGCGGTCACGCGACCGCGGTGCCGGCAAAGGGGTGGGTCGTCGTGACCGACATCGGCCCGGTCGGCGAGCGCGCGCAGGCGCTGGTCGAGTCGTTCGACGCGAGCCCCGCCAAGGTCGGCAAGTGGGAGTGGTCGCCGTTGCGCCAGCACTACTTCATGGGCGCGATGATGATGATGCACGACCGCTGCATGCCGCACGGCCCGCGCGCGGCGAACGCGCCGGCCGGCAGGACCTACGCGGACGGCACGGCGGCCGGCGACCTGCTGCGCAGCGCCGCCAAGCGAAGCAAGGAGGACATCGTCGTCGGCTGCGGCGGCGACGAGCCCGCCTTCCTGGTGCCCAAGGCCGACGCGACGCTGCCGCAGCTCGCCGAGCAGCTCGGCTTCCACGCGCAGAAGGACGGCGCCTACATCGCGATGCCGATGGGCATGCGCGGCAAGCCCGGCGCGATGGGCATGCGGATGCCGCCCGACAAGATCGAGCTGCAGACCTACCAGGTGGCGATGCCGCGCGACTTCGCGGCCGTCGCGGGGGGCGTTGTCTGACCGTATTCGGCGGTCGAGGCGTACGAGCCGGCGTCGCTGGTGGCGGTGACGCTCTACGACGCGAAGTCCCGCGAGCGCTTCGAGAAGCTGCTCGAGACCTGGAACAAGAAGTAGGGAGCCGCGCGAGCGAGACCGTCTCGACACGGCCTCTCTCGGGTCGGCCCACGAGGGGGAGCGAGCGCCGCTCCCCTTCGTGTTCCCCGCGCTGCTTCGTGGCCGTCGCCTCGCCTCGAGCCTGGTGGCCCGGGGCGCCCGCGCGGCTACTCGGCGGCGCGCGCCTCGGGCTCGTAGACGCAGAGCGGATCGCTCGCCATCGGCGTGCCGGTCGCCGCGAACGCGCGCGCGCGCGAGCCGCCGCACACCCAGCGGTACTCGCAGCCGCCGCAGCGCCCCTCGAGCTTGTCCATCTCGCGCAGGCCCAAGAGCCCGGGCGACTTGCGGTAGATCTCGTGGATCGGCGTCTCGCGCACGTTGCCGAGCAGCGGCGAGGGCAAGAAGCCCGCAGGGTAGACCTCGCCGCGGTGGCTCACGAACACGATGCCCGAGCCGTCGCGGATGCCGAAGCCCATCATGCGGCCGCGCTGCTCGATCTCCGCCAGCGGCACCCCGTCGGCGAGCTTGCGCTGCATCCAGTAGCGACGGTAGTGCGGCGCCTCGACCGTGCTCACGTGGAACGGGGCCCCCTTGGTCTGGTCATAGACCCACGCGAACAGCTCCTCGATCTGCTGCGCGGTCGGGCTGCCGAGCATCAGCCCGCGACCGACGGGGATGAGGTTGAAGAGGCTCCAGCGGCGCACCGGCGGCGCCTGCGTGCGCAAGAGCTCGAACATCGCGGGCACGTTCTTGATCGTGTCGCGCGTGACCGTCGAGTTGATCTGCACCCCCATGCCGAGCTCGCGGCACCAGCCGAGCGCGCGCATCGACATCTCGAAGGTGCCCGGCACCTGGCGGAAGCCGTCGTGCAGCTCCGCCGTCGGGCCGTCGAGGCTCATGCCGATGGTGTGGACGCCGACCTCCTTGAAGCGCGCGATGACCTCCTTGGTCAACAGCGGCGTGACCGCGGGCGTGATGGCGAGCGGCAGGTGGATCGCTCGGCCGTAGTCGATGAGCTCGAAGACGTCGGCGCGCTTGAGCGGATCGCCGCCGGTCATGATCAGGTGCGAGCCCATCGACTGGACGTCGCGCATCAGCGCCTTGCCCTGCTCGGTCGACAGCTCGAGGGGATCGCGCTGCGAGAGCGCGTCGGCGCGGCAGTGACGGCACGCGAGATCGCACGCGACCGTCATCTCCCAGTAGACGTTGACCGGCGCATCGCCGTAGGTGAACGCGGGGAAGTACGCAGGGCGGGCCACGCGCAAGGGATAACGCGCGAAAGCGAGGCGGGCTCGCGCAAAAGAGCGCGCAAAAAGTGCGCGCGCGAGCCCCGAGGCACCCCTCAGGACGGGGGCGATCGAGAACGATGCTCGCTAGCGGGCCGTTGATGAACGGCCTGCGAAGACTGTGACCCTCAGCAGGCTGCGGTCGATCGCGCGGGAAGTCGCGGCGTGACGCGGGAGAGGCTCGGCCGGTCTCGGAGAAGCTCCACAGCCTGCTAAGCCTCAGCGCCCCTCATCCTGGGAGTCCCGTGCCTGACCGAGCCCACGACGACGACGCGCGCGACGCCTTCATCCTCTCGCACACCGAGGTCGCCGCGCCGCGCCTCTGCCCCGAGATCGCGCTGCACCTGGCGACCGAGCTCACGACGCTGTGGACCGTGACCGAGGCGTGGCTCGCGGAGCACGGCGTGCCGCCGCCGTACTGGGCCTTCGCGTGGGCAGGCGGCCAGGCGCTCGCGCGCGCGGTGCTCGATCGGCCGGAGCTCGTGCGCGGGCGCGCGGTGCTCGATTTCGCGAGCGGCTCGGGGATCGTCGCGATCGCGGCCGCCATGGCCGGGGCGGCGCGGGTCGTCGCGACCGACGTGGATCCGGTGGCCGTGCGCGCGATCGGCCTCAACGCGCGGCGCGCCGAGGTCGCGGTCGAGGCGACGAGCCGCGACGTGATCGACGACCCCTGCGCGCGCTTCGACGTCGTGCTCGCGGGGGACGTCTGCTACGAGCAGCCGATGTCGAGCCGCGTGCTGCCGTGGCTCGCGTCGCTCGCGCGCGCGGGCAAGACGGTGCTGATCGGCGAGCCTGGGCGCACCTACGCGCCGGCGACGGGCGTCGAGGAGCTCGCGCGCTACGAGGTCGAGACGGTCGCCGACGTCGAGGGGGTCGCGCGCAAGATCGGCCGCGTGCTGAGGGTGACTAGCAGGCCGTCGAGAAACGGCCTGCGGAAACTGTGACCGTCAGCAGGCTGTGGTCGATCGCGCGGGAGAGCGCGGCAGGACCCGGGAGAGGATCGGCCGGTCTCGGAGAAACTCCACAGCCTGCTAGCCCTGCGGGGTGAGCCAGACCCAGCCGGCCGTCCCCTCGCTCGTGTAGCCGCCCGCGATCGCCGAGGCGCGCTCGGCGCTCGACGTGGTGAACAGGTGATCGTTGCCGCTCGCCAGCCGATAGAGCGGCGTCGAGCCGCACACCGCGCCGGTGGCGATCCACCCCATCTGCCCCTCGAGCGTCGCGCCGGGGGAGCCCTCGCACGTCGCGCTCGTGGTGTAGAAGTGGAAACCGCTCGCGAGCCGGCACCGATAGAAGGGCACCAGCCCCGGCTGCGACGCGTTGTAGAGGTAGTAGTAGGGGGCGTCCTCCACGGTGTAGCCGCAGCACGCCGCCTCGGTGCCGCTCGTCGTGTAGAAGTGCTCGCCGGTCGAGTGATTGACGCTCCGATCCACGGCGACGCGACAGCCCGCCACGTCGTCGCAGCGGCCGTTGCAGTTGTCGTCTTTGAGGTTGCACACCTCGACGGGCTTGGCGCCGCACGCGCCGCAGTTGTTCGGATCGGTCGCGAGGTTGGTCTCGCAGCCGTTCGAGAAGACGTGGTCGCAGTCGGCCATGCCGGCCGGGCAGCCGGTGATAGTGCACGCGGAGCCGCTGCACCCGGCGCTCGCGCCCGCGGGCGGGGCGCACGGCGTGAAGCACGCGCCGCAATTCGACGAGCTCGACGAGGTGTCGACCTCGCAGCCGTCGGCCGCGTTGCCGTCGCAGTCGGCGAACGGCGCGGCGCACGACCCGATGGAGCAGCTGCCCGAGAGGCACACGCCGCTCGCGTGCGCCGGCTGGCACGCCTGGCCGCAGCCGCCGCAGTTGGCGAGATCGTGGCCGGTGTCGACGCACTTGCCGGCGCAGCAGGAGTGGGCGCCCGCGGCCGAGAGGCAGTCGCCGTCGCTGGTGCACGTCGAGGGGGGCGCGCTGTCTACGCCCGTGTCGACGCCCGTTTCGACGCCCGTGTCGACGCCCGTGTCGACGCCCGTTTCCGCGAGCGCATCGGCGGCGTCGGCGGCGCTCGAGGCGTCGTCGGCCGGGAAGAGCGCTGCCTCGCCGGTTTCGGCCGGCGCGTCGTACGCCGCGTCATGGAACGAGGCGTCGATGGGGTCGGGCGAAGAGCCGACCGCGCCGCCGCACGCGGACGAGGACAGCAGAAGACACGCCGCGAGCCAGCGCCAAGGAGACCTCTCGAAGCTCATTCGCGGATTGTACGGCAGTCTCGCTCGACGCGCGCGCCACCGCCCCGTCAGGACCACGATGGGCGCGATGGGCGCAGCCCCCCGGGCGCCGGCATCGGCGCGGGGCGAGACGCGCGCGAGGGGCGCGAGGGGCGCATGCGATCGCGCTCGTCGACGTCGAGCTCGTCCTCGATTTCCCCCACCAGCTCCTCGAGCACGTCCTCGAGCGTGAGCAAGCCGACGATCGACGCGTCCTCGGCGTCGACGAGCGCGAGGTGCTGGCGCGTCTTGAGGAACGCCTCGAGCGCGCTCGTGAGCTTCATGTCGGCGTGCAGGACGGCGGGGGCGAAGCTCGCGCGCAGCAGGTCGATGCAACCGTCGCGAGCGTACTGGAGCATCAGCAGCTTCGCGTAGGCGACGCCGAGGAAGCGCCCGCGCCGCGACGACCAGATCGGCAGGCGCGAGCGCCCCGTCGACGCGAGGCGACGCAGGATCGCGGGCGCGTCCATCTGCTCGTCGAGCACCTGCATGCGCGCGCGCGGCACCATCGCGTCGCGGACGCACAGCTCCCCGAGGCGCAGCGAGCGGCGCGCGACGTCGGCGAGCGTCGCGTCGAGGCGATCGGCGTCGCGGCTCTCCTCGAGGAGCATGCGCAGCTCGGCCGCGGAGTGGGCCCGCTCCTGCGCGCTCGCGGGCTTGAAGCCGAGGCGCCGCACCACCCACGCGCCCGAGCCGTTCATCGCGACGACGAGCGGGTGCAGCGCGCGACGGAAGAGCATCAGCGGCCCGGCGATCGCGAGCGCGATGCGTTCCGGTCGCCCGAGCGCGACGGCCTTCGGCGCGAGCTCGCCGAGCACCACGTGCAGGAAGGTGATGCAGAGGAAGGCGACGGCGCTGGCGACCGAGTGCGCCGCGATCCACGAGCGGAGCGGCGCCTGGACGAGCGCGGCGATCGCGGGCTCGCCGAGCCAGCCGAGCGCGATGCTCGCGAGCGTGATGCCGAGCTGCGTCGCGGCGAGCGAGCCGTCGAGATCGGCCTTGGCGAGCTGCAGCGCGCGCGCACCAGGACGCTGCTGCTCGCTCGCCTGGCGCACCCAGGTGGCGCGAACGGTGACGAGCGACAGCTCGGCGGCGACGAAGAACGCGTTCGCCGCGATGCAGACGACGACCGCGAAGACACCGCCGAGCGTGCCGAGCACGTACGCGTCCTCCCGGCCCGCAGAGCATCACGCCGCGTGCCAGCGACGCGCGCGCCGGCGCCACCTCGACGCGGCCGGCGGCCGCCGGTGCTCAGTCGGCCATGCCGAGCGCCGCCGCGATCCGCTCCGGCGCGTTGGCGAGCGTGACGAGCTCGTGCCCCTTGGGGTCGCGGTTGCTCCGCGCCTTGAGCTCGCACTGCTCCTTGGCGATGGTCTTGGCCCCGATCGTCACGCGCCACGGCAGGCCGATCAGATCCGCGTCCTTGAACTTCACCCCGGGGCGCTCGTCGCGATCGTCCCAGAGCACGTCGATGCCGCGCTCGACGAGCGCGTCCGCGAGCGCCTTGGCGGCGTTCATCACCTCGGGCTCGGTGCCGAGCGTGCAGAGGTGAACGTGGTAGGGGGCGATCGCGAGCGGCCAGCGGATGCCGTCCTGATCGTGGTGCTGCTCGACGGCGCTCGCGACCAGGCGCGAGATGCCGATGCCGTAGCAGCCCATGATCATCGGCCTCTCGCTGCCGTCTTGCGCGAGGAAGGTCGCGCGCATCTTCGCGGAGTAGTGCGTGCCGAGGATGAAGATGTGGCCGCCCTCGATCCCCTTGTACGCCTTGAAATGCCCCCCTCCGCCGTGGGCGCCGCAGCGCGGGCACGGATCGCCCTCGGCGGCGCTGCGGATGTCCTTCACGTCGGCCGCGTAGTCGCCGCGCGAGAGGTTGACCCCCATGAGGTGGTGGTCGGTCTTGTTCGCGCCGGTCACCGCGTTGGTGAGCTCGGCGCCCGCCGGATCGACGAGCACGCGCCCCTTGAAGCCCACCGGGCCCGCGAAACCGACCTTCGCCCCGGTCGCCCGCTCGACGTCGGCCTCGGTCGCGAGGTGCACCTCGCGCGCGCCGAGGGCGTTGGCGAGCTTGATCTCGTTGACCTCGTGGTCGCCGCGCACGCAGGCCATGACGACCTCGCCGTGCGGGTGCGCGTCGCTCGCGGGGGCGACGTAGAGCAGCGACTTCAGGAAGCGCTTGGCGTTGACCTTGAGGAACTTCGCGACGTCGGCGATCGAGCCGACGTTCGGCGTGTGGACCTCGCGCACCTCCTCCTTCGGGAACTCGGGGCCCTTCGGCAGCGCGCCGATCTCGGCGGCCTCGACGTTGGCGGCGTAGTCGCACTCGTCGCAGGCGACGATCGCGTCCTCGCCGCTGTCGGCGAGCACCTGGAACTCGGCGCTCGTCTTGCCGCCGATGGCGCCGGAGTCGGCCTGCACGATGCGGAAGGTGAGGCCGAGCCGCTCGAAGATGCGCTTGTAGGCCTCGCGCATGTTCTCGTAGCTCCGCTGCGCGCCGAGCTCGTCGACGTCGAAGGAGTAGGCGTCCTTCATCGTGAACTCGCGGCCGCGCATGACGCCGCCGCGCGGGCGCGGCTCGTCGCGGAACTTGGTCTGGATCTGGTAGAGGTTCAGCGGCAGCTGGCGGTAGCTCCTCACCTCGCGCCGCACCATGTCGGTGACGATCTCCTCGTGCGTCGGCCCGAGGTGGTAGTCGCCCCCCTTGCGATCGCGGATGCGGAAGAGCACGTCGCCGTAGAGATCCCAGCGCTGCGTCTCCTTGAAGTACTCGCCGGGCAGCAGCGCCGGCATGAGCACCTCTTGGGCGCCGGCGCGATCCATCTCCTGGCGGACGACGTTCTCGATCTTGCGCAGCACTCGGAGGCCGAGCGGCAGGAAGTTGTAGATCCCGGCGCCCACCTGGCGGACGTAGCCGCCGCGCAGCAGCAGGATGTGCGAGGCGTTGGTCGCCTCGGCCGGGGTCTCCTTGACCGTCGGGATCAGGGCCTGGGTAAAGCGCTGGAGCATGGCGCGGCAGCCCTAGCACATCACGCGTCCCGCGACTCTGCGCCGGCTACCGCGTCGGCGCGCGGCAGCGGCCGATGAGCCCGCGTTCGAGGAGCGGGACGTCGAGCGCTCCCAGCCTCAATCCTCCTCCGTGTCGACGCTCACCAGCTCGCCGGTGTCGGCGTCGATGTTGACCTCCTTGATCCGCTTGCCGGTCTCGCCCTTCGGCTTGATCTCGAAGGAGTAGATCCACCGCTTGGCCTCGAACTCGAGCTCCTCGGCGACGAGCGTGCCGCCGGGGACCTGCGCGAGCGCCTTCGCGCGCGCGTCCGCGATCGGGAACTTGGGGTCGTGCTTCGCGGACGCGGCGGGGACCGACCGACAAGCCGCGGTCGCCGGGAGCCCGGCGGCGGCGAGCGCGATCACCAAGGGCAACGAACGACGAGCGTGCTTCATGGGAGGCCTCCTCGCGCGCATCGTGCGCGCCTGTTTGCGGTAGGGCCAAAGCCCGGGACGACGGTCCCCGGGTACTTCCGCTGCTTCCCGAGCCGCGCGCAGCGCTCCGGCGCCGCTGCGCCTCTTCGTCGAGGCCCCGAAGGTGCTCGCGGTTCGTCGCCTCGAGTGACTGGAGCGTGTGGCGGAACGACACTCGCACTTGCGCCGGCGTCCACGTCGATCGTCGACGCCGCAGGCCCGCACGGGTCGAGCAGCTACGTTACGCGCTCCGCAGCCACACGCGAGGCCGACGGCCACTATCACCACGCGACGCGATGGCGCAGTCGTCGTCATCCCCGGATGGTAGCAAGTAGTAGCTACGCGCGTCCGCGCGCGGACGAGCGGAGCGCTCAGGGCAGGGGCGGGGCGTCGTCGCCCGGGATCCACGTGGACGTCCAGTCCGAGGTGGCGGGGTTTGGCAGCGTCACGCGCGTGAGCTGCCCGGTGACGGCGCTGACGACGTCGACCTCGGCGCCTCCCACGAGGGCGGCGGCGCACCCGCCGTCGCGCGCGAGGCGCCCCGGGCCCTGCACGACGACGTCGACGCCCGTCGCCGGTCGCACGACCTGCCACTCCTTGCCCCCGCCCGCGACGATCCCCTGCACGACGTAGGTGCCCGCCGCCTCGGTGAAGGCCAGCGTGGTCGAGGGCTCGAAGCCGGGATCGTAGGTGACCGGCTCGCCGACGGGGGTCCAGTCGCTGCCGTGCGCCGTGGTCTCGAGGTGGACGGCGCCCGAGGTGTCCTGCAGGAACATCGTGACGTGGCCGGCCGAGTCGAGCCCGAAGCCGGCCGGGTCGTTGCTGTCGCCCACCTCGCTCAGCCACGCGTCCGACGGCAGGAGCGACAGCCCGGGGTAGGCGAGCGACACGGGGTGCGAGACGAGCGTGCCGAAGTCCACCACGTCGAGGTTGGCCGTCGCGCTCGTGCCGGAGGGAAACGGCGGCACGGCGAACATCGCGACGCCCGCCGGCCAGAAGTCCCACATGCTCGCCTGGGGCCCGACGGGCGCGAGGGGGAGCGCGCTCACGCCGTCGGCCGTCTCGGCGGAGAGCTGCCCTCCGCGCGTGATGCCCAGCAGGCGCTCGCCCGACGCGGCGGCCTGACCGCCCGCCGGCAGGCGCGCGAGCGACTGCGCGCCCGAGCACGGGTCGAGCCACGAGACAGCCACGCTGCTGTTGGTGTCGGCGGGCAGCACCAGCAAGCGGCCGCGCGCGTCCGGGTCGACGCGCAGCTCGGGTCCCGGCAGCGTCACGCCCGTCCACGGCCCGAGCAGCTGCCCGTCAGCAAGCGCCATCCACACGCGCCCCGTGCCCCCCAAGCCGCCCCCGAAGGCGAAGGCCCCGCCGGCGTTGCCCGCGACGCCGAAGGCGCCCCCGAAGGTCTGCGTGGAGAAGGTCTCGCGGTGGTGCACCAGGACCGTGCCGTCGCGCCGCAGCAGCACGAGCTCGATTTCGAGGGTCGTGCTCGACGGCAGCGCGGCGACCAGGGCGCCCAGGAAGTCACCGCGGCTCACGAGCTCGCGATCGATGACCGTCGACGCGCGCGACTCGAAGCGGAAGAGCGTCTGGAAGGTCGCCTGCGGCGTGAGGCCGAGCAGGTCGCGGTCCACGATGGCGGCGAGCACCGGCGCGGTCGCGCTCGACGCGGCCGAGAAGGTGCACGCCGCCCCCAGCGGGACGGAGACGGGTGCGGGGATGGCCGGCCAGGCCGGGCACGAGGCCGTCGTCACGGAGGCGTCGGCCCCCGCGTCGGCGCCCTCGAGCGCGGGCGACGGCGTGAGCAGCCCGGTGCGACTGCCGCACGCGGCGAACATCGGCAGCGCGAGCAGTCCGAGGGCAGGCCAGCGAAGGGGGTGCATCGTCTCCGACCACGGGCAGAGCGGCCCGCGTCCGGCACAGTGTGGCCCGTCCGCGCGCCGGGCGCTAGCCGTCTTCGGGCGATTGCGTGACCTGCAATGAGCTACAGACAGGAGGCGCCGGCCGAGCAGACGAAGTAATCGACGACCCAGATGCTCTTGCCCACAGGGGTCTTGTATGGGTATGCGAACAGGCCAGCCTGATAGTTGTAACTCGGTTTCAGGTAGTACGCCGTCGGTAGGTAGCCGACCGTGCCGGCGAACGTCGTGCCGGCCGACGTGCTCGACGTCGCCGAGTAGCCGACCTCGAAGCCCGCGCTAGCGGTGACGGTCCAATCGCCGACGCCGACGCCGACCGAGGCTTCGAGCGAGAAGTCCTGGGAAACCGTCTCGCTCTGGCCCGACGTGACGGACACGGTCAGGCTCGTCACGCCGGAACCCTCGGCCACCGGTTGGGCAGCGTACTGGTAGTCCGCCTGCTTCTGCGCGTCGCCCGGGAAGTAGGTGCTCAGCAGCGCGTTCTTCTGGTCGGACGTCGGGTAGCTGAAGGGGTTGCCCACCGCATGGGCGAAGATCGAGCCGTCGATCGGCGGGATGACGCCCGTGCCGATGCACGAGTTGTAGAAGTCCTTCGTGACCATGTAGGTCTTGTAGGCGCGCGGGATCGAGATGTAGATCGACTTGCCGACAGGGTTTCTGGTCGGGTCCTGGGTCTGGTCGATGACGTACTGGTACTCGTCCATCGGCACGGCGGTGAAGACCACGTTGTCCGCGCCGGCCCACGCGTTGTACTGAATGGACTTCTCCACCTCGTAGGTCGTCTGCCACTCCCAGCTCGTGTGCGACGTGAACGCGACCGACGCCTTGACCTTCGCTGCCTCGATGGCGAGGATCGGGATCGTGAAGTCGTGCTCGAACTCGACGCTCGCGCCGACGGAGCACCCGAGCGA
>JAJXTK010000774.1 GCA_021783935.1 Myxococcales bacterium
TGGCCACCGCCTGCGCCTGCGCGAGGAACGCCGACATCGGCATCGGCTCCCCCATCGCGATGCCCGCGAGCTCGTCGACCAGATCCGGGTGCTGCTCGGCCCACCCCGGCGCCGCGAACGCCGCCACTCGGCCGCGCACCGCGGCGCGCGCATCCCGGCCGCGCGCCCGCAACGCCTTGAAGGCCGCGTCGGTCGGCGGGAGCACGCGCGTGCCCCCCTCGTGCGTCGACACCAGCACGAGGCGATCGACGCGCGCCGGATGGGCGAGCGCCAGCTCCTGCGCGATCATGCCCCCCATCGAGAAGCCGAGGACGTGCGCGTGGATCGCGCCGACCCAATCCAGCACCGCGAGCGCGTCGTCGGCGAGGAGCTCGATCGAGTACGGCCCCGCGGGCTTCGACGAGCGCCCGGCGCCGCGGTTGTCGACGCGCACGACGCGAAAGCGGCGCGCCAGCCGATCGGTGAACGCCTCGCGGAAGTCCTCCGCCCGCCCGCCCATGCCCATGAGCATGAGCAGGAACGGCCCTTGGCCGCGCGCGTCGTACGCGATGCGCACCTCGCCGCGGGGCACCGAGCCGCGCGCGTGCACGGTCAGCTCCCCGCCGCCATCAGCGCGCGGTGGGCGAGCTGATCGTCGTGCATGCGCAGAAAGACCTGATGCTTCTTGGCGTGGAGCGCGGCGACGTCGCTCCCCGAGGGCGCGAGCATCGCGCCGGCGCGGCTCATCGCGCCCATCGCCGACACGACGCTCGGCGCGTCACCGGCCGCCACCGCCCCGAGCATCGCCGAGCCGAGGAGCACCGCCTCGGGCTCGGCCGGCAGCACGACGCGGCACCCGGTGACGTCCGCGTGCTCTCGCAGAAAGACGGGGCTCTTCACGTCGCCGCCGCACGCGATGAGGGTGTCGGTGCGCTAGCCGCTCGCCGCCATCGCGTCGAGCCGATGACGAACGGATCCTGCGCGGTCCCGGCGTGGCCGGCGCGCGCGCCGCGGCGCTTGCAGCCCGAGGCGGCCACCGCGCACAGGGCGAGCAGCGCGAGCGTCGCGCGTGCGGCCGGGGAACGAGAGGCATGCATCATCGCCCGATATCGCGTCCTCGCGCCGCAGGAAATCGTAGCGTCGCGCTCGTCACGCGCGCCGAGCGAATGGCGCGCGAGCGCGGGATCTGCGTGCGAACGAACGTCGCGCGACCCGAATCCGAGGTATACGACACGCCGATCTCGTAGCGTCGTCGAAGTCAGCGCTGGCCCGCGTGATGCTCGCGCGCCGAAGCGGAGCGACCACGTCGCCGCGTCGTGGGGGGAAAGCGCAGTTCGTGAGGGGAGAACACGAATGTCTTGGCAAGCTCGCGCAGTCACCGCCGAAGAGGTCGTCTCGCACGTGAAGATGGGGCACCGCGTGTTCGTTCACGGCGCCGCGGCCACCCCGGCGACGCTCCTTCGCACCCTGGGGCAGCGCACCGATCTCACCGGCGTGCGCCTCTATCACCTGCACACGATGGGCGAGATCCCGTCGGCCGACCCCGCGAACGAGGGGCGCATGCGGTCGATCTCGCTCTTCACCGCCGACAACATGCGCAAGGCCATCGAGGAGGGGCGCGCCGACTTCGTGCCGATCTTCCTGAGCGACATCCCGGAGCTGTTCCGGTCTCGGACCGTGCCGCTCAACGTCGCCATGCTCAACCTGTCGCCGCCCGATGCGCACGGCTACTGCACGCTCGGCACCTCGGTCGACTGCGCCCGCGCGGCAGTCGACTCGGCCGACCTCGTGATCGCGCAGATCAACACGCGCATGCCGCGCACGCACGGGCACACCGTCGTGCCGCTCTCGCGCCTCGACGCGTTCTGCGTCGTCGACGAGCCGCTCCACGAGCACAAACCTCAGCCCGAGACCGCCGTCGAGGCGCGCATCGGCGAGATCATCGCCGACCTGGTCGACGACGGCTCGACCCTGCAGATGGGCATCGGCGCGATCCCCGACGCGGTGCTCTCGCGCCTGCACAACAAGCACGACCTCGGCATCCACACCGAGATGTTCTCCGACAACCTGGTGCCGCTCGCCGAGGAGGGGGTCATCACCAACCGCTTCAAGAACGTCCACCCCGGGCGCATCGTGACGTCCTTCATCAACGGCACGCAGCGGCTCTTCGACTTCGTGAACGACAACCCGCTCGTCGAGTTCCACCCCTGCGATCGCACCAACGACACCGCGCTCATCCGCAAGAACGAGAAGGTCGTCGCGATCAACTCGGCGATCGAGATCGACATGACCGGGCAGGTCTGCGCCGACTCGCTCGGCCACCGCATCTTCTCGGGCATCGGCGGGCAGATGGACTTCATCCGCGCCGCTGCGCTCTCGCGGGGCGGCAAGCCGATCCTCGCGCTGCCGGCGACGGCGAAGAACGGCCAGCTCTCGCGCATCGTGCCGACGCTCAAGCCGGGCGCCGGCGTCGTGACCACGCGCGGACACGTGCACTGGGTCGTCACCGAGTTCGGCGCCGTGAACCTCCACGGCAAGACGATCCGCGAGCGCGCCGACCTGCTCATCTCCATCGCGCACCCCGACTTCCGCGCGGAGCTGCGCAAGGAGGTCTACGAGCTGCGACACTTCGTCTGAGAGGCTGTCTTCCCTGGCCTCGCGCGGGGCTGCGGCGGGTCGGGATCCCGCCCTGAGCGCGATCGTCGCTGTTACAGCCCCCATCCCCGCCCTTCCCCCGCGGTGCGGGGGAAGGGAGATCGCGTGGCGCGAACGCGCGCAGGCAACCGTGCCTCGGC
>JAJXTK010000111.1 GCA_021783935.1 Myxococcales bacterium
GCCGGCGCTCCCTCCGCGGTGCGGCGCGGGGCTGGTGGCGACCGGCGCGCGCTGCTGCGGCGAGGGGCAGCGCGCCGTCGCTGGCGCGTGCGTCGGCGAGGCGAGCCTCTGCGGGCAAGGGCTTGCGCAGGTCGATCGCGCGTGCGTCGCGCCGCCGCGACGGGTGCGCATCGCGGCCGGCACTTCGTCATGGAAGCCGCCCGACGAGCGCGTCGGGACGCTCGGCGAGCGCGCGGTGACCGGGGCGTTCGAGGTCGACGCCACGGAGGCGACGTGGGCGCGCTGGCGCTCCTGCGAGCGCGATCGCGCCTGCCCGCACGTCGAGGTGCCCTGGGGCGGAGATCCCGGTCAGGCGGCCTCCGGCATGACGCGCGAGGAGGCCCGCGGCTACTGCGCGTGGTCGGGCGGCCGCCTGCCGGGCGACGACGAGTGGCTGCGCGTGGCGCTCGGCGAGAGAGAGACGCGCTACCCGTGGGGCGATCCCGACGCGCTCTGCCTTCGCGCCGCCTACGGGCTCCTCGACGGTCCCTGCGGGCACGACGCGCACGGCCCCGACACCGCTGGCGCCCGACCGTGGGGCGCGACCCCCGCCGGCGTGCTCGACGTCGCGGGCAACGTCGCCGAGTGGGTCGAGGGGGAGGCGCCGGCAGGGATGGGGATCGTCCGCGGCGGCTCGTACGCGGACGAGGACGCGTCGGCGCTGCGCCCGCGCTGGCGCCGCCTCGTCGCGCTCGAAGCGCGCGAGCCCTGGGTCGGCGTGCGCTGCGTGTACGACACGCCACGCTGACCTCTGGCGCTCATCAAGCCCTTGGCGCCCCGTGGTGGACGCGCCCCAGGCGCGCTAGACGGAACGCATGCTCCGCTCTCGCGCCGCGGCCCTGCTCGCGATCGGCCTCGCGTTGGCCACGACCGCCGGCTGCAGACGGCGCGGCGTCTTCGTGCGTCACCACGCGCAGGCCGCCGACGTCGAGGTCCCGCGCGCCGAGGTGACGTTCCAAATCGACGGCGAGCTCGAGGAGACGGCCTGGCCGAAGGCCGCCATGGTCGGAGCGTTCGTCGGCGCGGACGGCAAGCTCGCCCGCCCGCACTCCGAGATCCGCGCGACGCACCGCGACGGCGTGCTCTACCTCGCGCTGTACGCCGCCGACGAGGACATCCGCGGCGGCAGCGCCAAGCCCGACGGCCCGGTGTGGCTCTCGGGCGACGCGTTCCACCTCGAGCTCAGCGTCGGCGACACGACGCACCTGTTCGACATCTCGCCGCGCGCGGTGATCACGGACGCGCGCCGCAAGGGGCTCGGCAGCTGGGACTACGGCTGGCAGAGCCAAGCGAAGGCCGCCGTCGACGTCGACGGGACCTTCGACGATCCGAGCGACGACGACGAGGAATGGGTCGTCGAGCTCGCGGTCCCGCTCGCGTCGATCGGGCTCACCGGCCGCCACGGCGAGCGCTTGTCGTTGAGCGCTCGGCGCTGCGATCACCCCAAACCCGGCGGCGTCTTCTGCGGGAGCCTCGGGCAGCCGAAGCCGCTGGTGCTCGAGCTCGAGTAGGGGCCACTCGGCGCCGGCGGAAACCACGCGTCGAGGCGGCCCGCAATCACCCTTCGCGTCCGAGTCCGGGGCGGGCGCGAGCCTCAGTTGTCGTCGTCGCTCGACTTGGCCTTCTTGGACTTCTTGGTCTTCGAGTCGTCGTCGTCGTCGCTTGCTTGCGAGTCCTTGCACAGCGACTGAATCTGCGAGAGCGCCGAGTCGAAGCTGTCGGTCTTGAAGGTGTCCATCGTGAACTGGCACGCCTTCCAGTCGCTCAACGAGTTGCCCTTCATGAAGCAGTCGGCCTCCTTGGTGACGACGCGCGCGCCGGCCTCGGCCTGCTGGGTGCAGCTCGCGACGGCGTCCTTCTGCCCGGAGTCGAGCGCCTTGTTGAGCTGCTTGCGCACCTGCTTCGCGGTGTCGTCGTCGCACTTCTTGAGCGCCTTGCCGATCTCCTTCTTGGTGACCTCGGCGGTGTGCTCCGCCCACGCCTTGCAGTCGTCTTTGGAAACCTTCTTCGGAATGAGGCCGCAGCCGGCGAGCGCCGAGGCGGTGGTGAACGCGGCGATCAGGACCAGCGGAGCGAGCTTGGGCATCGACATGGGCGCATCTTCCTCTTGCGCGCGGTCGAGGCTCGACCAAGCGGGCACGCGCGGGCGAACGTAGCATGCGGGAGTTGCCGTCACGCAATGGCCACTCGTCGTCTCTGGCACGTTCGCCGCGACGACTGCCGCGCCGTCCGCATCAACGCGGCGTCATGAACGGCCGACTGGCCGCTTCGCGCCACCCCGGCGCAAAGTGGAGGAGAATTGGCGACACTATGAGCGAAGCGCCTCGCCTCTGGGCAGCTTGACGAATGGCCAATTCGAAAGAGGCACTTCCAAGGGGCCTCTCACGCCGCCGCCGGGAGTGGCCCAAATGAGGCTCCGCGCTGGCCGGCCGGCGGAGACGATCCCATCATCGCTCCTCCGACCGCGATCGCGCGTTCACCTCGTCACGCACCAAGGGAGCAGCATGACCGCCCACCGCCATCGCGCGGCGTCCTGCGCCCGCCGCGCACCGCACTCGGCCTTCGCGCCCCTCGCCGCCGCCCTCGCCATCGCGCTCGCCGGGTGCGGCTTGCTCGGTGGGCACCTGACCGACGAGCAGGTGACCGACTACGCAAAGGCCTACAAGGATCTTCGGGCCGAGGGGCTTCGAGGCAGCCTCGGACAAGGGGACGTCACGCCGAAGATCGAGGCGATCATCGAGCGCGCGGGCTTCAAGAGCTCGGCCGACTTCATGGCCGTGCAGGCGAAGGTGACGCTCGCGTGGGGGGAGCTGCAGACCAAGCAGTCGGTGGCGAAACTCGACGATCTCGAGCAGGGGAAGGATCTCGAGAAGATACTGAAGGATCCGAACGTGCCTGAGTCGACGAAGGCCACGATCCGCAAGCAGCTCGAGGCGGCGCGCGCGAATTACGAGCGCAACAGGTCGTTCGCGAAGCCCGTGCTCGACGCCGTCGAGTCGCACGTCGATGGCGACTCGCTCGAGGTGGTTCGTCGGCACCAGAAGGAGCTGACCGAGGCGATGACGGGGCGCTCGGGCGACTGAGCCCCGTCGAGCGGCGCGGTCGAGAGCGCCTTCGCGACCGACGCGTGGGGGGGCGTCCGTCGTCGTCGAGCCGCCGATGCGCGGCGTTGGCGCCTCGGGGCACTCGCGGCTGCCTCCCGCGAGCAGCGCGAGCCCGGCCTAGCAGGCCGTTGAGTTTCTCCAGAGCTGCCCGATCCTCTCCCGCGTCAACCCGAAACTCGCCGCGCGATCGACACGGCCTGCTGTCTGTCACAGTTCCCGCAGGCCGTTTCTCAACGGCCTGCTAGCGCGCGAGCGGCCGGGCCTTGCTGCGCCCTCGTCTCCCGCCGAGGGAGGTCAGTGCAGGGCGACCCGACGCCGCACCTCGGCGAGCGCGTCGAGGGCGCGGCGACGGAGCGTCTCGAGATCGGCGTCGTTTCGGATCACGACGTCGGCGGCGGCGAGCTTCGCCTCCACTGGCGCCTGCGCGTCGAGGCGCGCGGCGGCCTCCCGTTCGCTCACGCCGTCGCGCGCGAGCAGCCGAGCCTGCTGGAGGGCACGCGGCGCGGCGACCACCACCAGCGGGCGAAACGCGTCGGCGAGGCCCCCCTCGACGAGCAGCGCGGCGTCGTAGCAGACGAGCGCGGCCCCGAGGCTGCCGTGGCGGGCGAAGTGGAGCGCGCTCGCCGCGCCGATCTGCGGGTGCAGGATGCGGTTGAGCCGCTTGCGCGCCTCGTCGTCGCCGAAGACCCGCGCCGCGAGCTGCTTGCGATCGAGCCGCCCGGCGGGGTCGAGGACCTGTGCGCCGAACGCGGCGACGATCGCGGCGAGCCCAGGCGTACCCGGCTCGACGACCTCGCGCGCGACGTCGTCCGCGTCGACGACGGGGACGCCTTGCTCGCGGAAGAGCGCTGCGACGACGCTCTTCCCCGAGGCGATGCCCCCCGTCAGCCCGAAGACGTGCATGCTCGCGCGCGCGGCTCAGCCGACGCCGGCGATCTTGCGCGCCTCGAGGTAGGTGTCCGAGATCGCGAACGAGATGAGCTCGCGCGCGGCGGGGTTCTCATCGAACCACGCCTTGCGCGCCTCGGCGTCGGCGAGCGGCGGCTCCTTCTGGCCGAGCGACCACGCGACCCCGCGCAGCGCTGCGCCGACGTCGCCGACCGAGAGCAACGCGACGCGATCGCCCCACGTCGCCGCGGCGGCGGTGAGCGTCTCGGTGGGCGGGATCCCCTCGGCGACGGCCGCGTCCGCGAGCGCGCGCAGCTCGGCCTCCTCCTTGCGCGGGATGAACCGCTGGAAGCGCTTGGTGATCTCGTCGAGCCGCTCGGCGTCGATCGCGGGCGCCGGGTGCTCGGGGTGCAGGTGGTGCACGAGGGCGTCGAGGTAGATCTTGAGATCGGCCGGCGGAACACGGATCAGCGACGCGCAGTGCGCGGCGGTGATCTTCATCGCGCGCGCGAGCGCGAACCTGCGCACGACGTCGTCCTGCGTGGCGACGACCCCCTCGCCCACGACGATCTGGAACGGCTTGGCGCCGACCGGCAGGCACAGCAGCGCCATCGCGCGCGAAATCACCACGTCGGCGTCGGGCAAGCCGAAGCCGTGCGCGACGGCGTCGATCTTCTGCTTGAGCGCCGGGTTCGAGGTGCCGAGCTTGGCCGCCTTGAGCGCGCGCAGATCGACCGGCACCGACTTCTCGATCGCCTCGCCTGCGCGCACGAGGAGGTCGCGCAGGGCGATCGGCAGCTCGCGCGGGCAGAGGAGCGGGTCGAGCTCCGCCATCGCGGCGCCGTCGTCCGCGCCGATGAGCTCCCCTTCCTCGCCGCGCAAGCCCGCGAGCACGGCCCTGACCGCGCGCATCGCGTCCTCGCGCCCGCGCAGCTCGAGGATCTTCACGAGCTGCTCGATCTGCGCGACGTCGGCCGGGTTCTGCTCGATCTTCCGTCGCAGGTCGGCGATCGCGCCGTCGAGCGCGCTCGCCACCAGCTCCGGGTGGCCGTGCTTGGTGTGGAACTCGGCGAGCGCCGCGAGCGCCGCGAGATCGGCCGCGTCGCCGGCGCGCGCCTGCTCGAGCGCCTTGAGCGCGCGCTCGGGGTCGTTCGCCTGCTCGTCGAGGAGCCTGGCGAGCTCGATGAGGCGCGCGCGACGGGCCTTCGGATCCGAGGCGAGCACCACGCGCTCCTTGTGCACCTCGACCGCCTGCTCGCCGTCGCCGAGCGAGACGTACGCGTCGACGAGGCGACGAAGCACGTCATCGTCCTCCGGGACAGACTCGAGGATCTTGCGCAAGGACCGCTCGGCCTTCGCGGCGTCGGGCAGGTGCGTCTCGTAGAGATCGCCGAGGCGCCGCTGCACCTCGAGCTGCGACTCGGCGTCGGGCAGGGCCTCGACGAGCCGCGTGAGATACGACTCGACGTCGGACCAGTCCTCGGCCTCCTCGGCGAGCCGAGCGCCTTCGCGCAGCGCCTCGAGGTCGCCCGGCGCCAAATCGAGCGCCGAGGCGAGCGCGACGCGCGCCCCTTCGCGATCGCCGAGCTCGACGAGCACCCGCGCGTAGTCGACCTGGAGGGCCGCGCGGGCCTGGACGTCGTCGATCTGGATCAGACGCCGCTGGTAGAGGTCGGCGACGACGTCGTGCTCCTTGGCGGTGCGGGCGATGCCGACCAGCCGCTCGAAGACGTCGGCGTAGCCGAAGTCGATCTCGGCGGCGCTCTCGAGGGCCGCCCGGCCACGCGCGACGTCGCCGACCTCGTCGAGCCACAGCACGGCGGCTGCGTGCCAATCCTCGAGGCGGTGCTCGGCGACGAGCTGGGTCTGCGCCTGGCTCTCGATCGCCTCTGCGGCGCCGCGCTTGTCCCCCTCGTGACGCCGCAGCTCGGCCATCGACGCGAGGGCGGTCGGGTGCTGCGCGTCGGCCTCGAGGGCGCGCTCGAGGTAGCCGCGGGCGCGCGCGGTGTCGCCCTTGCGGAAGGCGGCCTCGGCGGCGCGCGTCGCGAGGGTCGCGATCTCGGCTGGCCGATCGGTGCGCGCGAGCAGCAGCTCGAGGGCGCGAAGGGCCATGGCGTCGTCGCCCTTGAAGCGCGCCCACGCGTCGAGGAGGCGCGTCGCCCAGAGCGTCGGGTGCTCGCGCTCGTTCGCGAGCGCGATGAGGTCCCCGATGGACTCCCACGCCGCGCCCGGGCGCCGCAGCCGCAGGCGCGCCGCGACCTCCGCGTGCGCGTCGCGCGCCTCTGCCGGCAGCGCGCGGGCGAGGTCCGCGGCGATCGGCTCGAAGTCGTCGTCGCGGCCAGCCGTGATCAGCATGTGCTCGAGCCGGCGAAGGCTCGGCAGGTACCCCGGCGTCGTCTCGAGGATCGCGCGGTGCCAGAGGATCGCGCTCGTCGCGTCGTTGCGCGCGTAGAGATCGAGATCGGCGAGCGTCTCGTAGGCCTCGCGCTGGGCGAGCGGCTCGTTCGCGGCCTTCGCTCGCTCGAGGAGCTCCTCCGCAAGCCGCGCCGCGCCGTCGCCCCGCGCCTGCGCGCGGTGGCGAAGCACGGTCGCGTCCGCGCCGGCGCCGGCCGCCTCTGCCGCGAGACCGAGGCGCTCGGCAAGCGCCCAGTCGGCGCGCTTGTCGGCCTCGCGCGCGGCCTCGAGGAGCGCTTCGGCCTTGGCCGTCCCCTCGAGCTTGCCCGCGAGCGCCTCGCGCCACTCGGCGCGCCCCTGGGCCCCTTCGCCGGCCACGCGCTCGTAGAGCGCGCGCACGGTCGGGTCCTCGGGGGCGAGCTGCGCGGCCTCCGCCGCGCGATCGATGCACGTCGCGAGATCGACCCCCATGAGGAGCAGGATCTCGCGAACCAGGTGCGCCGATCGCGCCGCGGTGTCGGTGGTGCCCGTCGATCGCGCGCGCAGCGCCTCGAGCACGCGGTCGAAGTCCCCTTCGCGGCGCGCGCGCAGCTCGGCGACGAACGGCGCGACCGGGTGCCCCTCGGCGCGCTGCATCGCGAGCTCGGCGGCGCGCTTGGCCACCATGAGGTCGCCGCGCGCCATGGCGCGGAGCGCCACGTGGAGCGCGAGCGCCGCGGCGCGCTCGTCTTCGGTCGACGCCTCGACGGTCGCGAGCGCCGCGCCGTCGGCGGCCTCGTCGCCGAGCGCGAGGAGCGCGTGGGGCGCGGGGTACTCGGTGGGGTCCAGGCTGGCCGCCTGGCTCGCCGCGGAGCTCGCCGCGCCTCGATCGCCCTCGGCGAGCGCGGCGAACATGCGCGCGAGCGGCTCGTCGGTCGGCACGTCGGCCGGCCAAGCGACGACGGGCGCGAGCGCCTCGAGCGTGCGCCCCGCGTTGCCCGATTCGAGCGCGTCGCCGAGGCGGAACGCCTGCTGCACAGCCGCCGAAGCGCGCGCGCGCAGCTCTTCGCTGGTGTCGCCGCCCCTCACGAGCCGGCGCGAGACGCGCATCGCTGCATCGAGCGTGTCGTCGGCCGCGAACGCCTCGGCGGGCTCGGTGCCGGTCGCCAACGCGACGGCGCGACCGACCGCCGGCACGCCCGGCTCGGAGGCGATCGCGACGAGAGGCTCGATCGACGGCGCGGCGCCGGTGGCGATCTCGAGCCCGTCGTAGGCGAGGGTCGTCGTCGCCGAGGGGTGCTCCTTCGCGAGCGCGGCCGCGGCCTCGGTCGCCTTGGGGGCGTCGCCGGCGTCGAGCGCGATCGCGAGCAGCGCCTCGCGCGAGGCGCGTCCCGCCGGCACGCTGTCGATCGCGGCGAGCGCACGCGCGCGCGATTGCGGGCGCGCAGCGTCGAGCGCGAGCTTCAGCCAACGCGCGCCGCCACCGAGGGTGGGCGACGCAGCGAGCTCCTCGAGCGCCGTCCCGAGCGCCCCCTCCGCGCCCCCTTCGGCGTCGCCGAAGGTCGCGAGCCCTTCGAGGATCGTCGCGAGCTGGGTGTCCTCGATCGGCTCGGTCGACTTCACGCGACGCGCGATCGCCTCGGCGAGCGGCTCGGCCCCGTCTTCGGCCGGCCATCGCATCACCGGCGGCGCCTTGCCCATCGCGAGCGCCGGCAGCGCGCGCGCGAGCAACGGCCGCACGTCGTCGGTCGCGAGGCGCTGCGCCGTCTCGTACAGCTTCGGCGCCTCGTCGGGCGCGCCACGCGCGAGGCGCGCGGCGTCGGCCGCGAGCAGCGCGGCGTGCGCCTTCACCGCCGGCGAGCCCGGCCCCTTGAGCTCGGACTCGAGGAGCGGCGCGACGTCGTCCCACCGCCCTTCTGCCGCGAGCAGCTGCCGAAGCTGCCGGATCGCGAGCGGCTCGCCGGGCGCCGCCTCCCACGCCTCCTCGGCGAGCTCGATGGCGAACGCGCGATCGCCCGAGACGGCCGCGAGCTCCGAGGCGACGACGAGGCCGCGCGCCTTCTGCCCCTTGTCGTGGTTGCGCGCGTCGTTCGCGACGCGCTCGGCGCGGTCGCGGAACGAGGGCGCGCGCGCGCCGAGGTGCTCGGCGGCCGGCCTCTCGTCGCCAGGCGGGGGGAGCGACGCCGGGGCGAGCGCCACCCTCGGCAGCGCGTCGCCCGTGGCCTCCTCCTCCTCATTCAGCAGATCGATGAGCGCCCCCTCCGCGGCCTCTTCGACGGCCACCTCGCCGGCGCCCCGGCTCACCACCTCGGCCGCTTCGATCGTCGCGCCCTCGCCCTCGCGCTCCTCGGGCTCCTGCGGCTTCTCGACGGCGGGCGGCGCGATCGGCGCTTCCTTAACCGAGCTCGAGTAGAAGTCCTGCGTCGCGCGCAGGTTCCCGAGCGGCGGCATCACAGCCGACGACTTGGCGGCAGCGCCAGCGAGGGCCGCGTCCATCTCCGCGCGCAGGCTGTCCTTGTCCAAGACGGCCGTCTCTTCACTCTCGCTGTGCTCGCGGGCCGTCGGCGAGAGCAGCTGCGGCCCCAGCTTCTCGCCCTCCTCGGGCTTCGGGGTGCGCTCGATCGCCTCGGACGCCGGCGGCTCCGTCGACAGCTCCTTGAAGGGGTCGAACAGCTCCCCTTCACCGACGGCGTGCTCGGTCGGCTTGGGCAGAGGGCGCTCGACCGGCTTGGCGATCGCCGCGCGCAGCTGGTTGCCGACGTCGGGCGCCGAGGTGACGACCTCGTCGTCGGAGCGCGGCGCCTCCTCCTCGAACGCGCCGAGATCGACCTCGACGGCCGAGGAGACCGGCTTCATCGCCGACTTGGGCTCCCCCTTCGGCGCCGAGGGGGGCGCCCCCTTGCGCGTGATGCCTGCCGCCTGAAGCTCGTCGAGCAGCTCGCGCGACACGGGCGCGACGACCGTGTGCCCCTCGTCGTCGTCGTCGTCGTCGTAGGTGGGCCGACTGATCGGCGCGCCGCGCTTCGAATCGACCTTCGGCTCCTCCTCGGCGTGCGGGTGCGACGGCTTGGCGATGCGGAACTCCGCGGCGAGTCCGCGCGCCGGCGCCGCGGGGGCGGCCGGCGGCGGCGTGGTCGCCGGGGGCTTGGCGGGCGACGGCTTGGGAGGCGCGACCGGCGGTCGATAGAGCGGCTTCTGGGCCGGCGCAGCGGGGCGCGGGGGCGGCTTGTGGGCTTCTCCCGCGCGCGTCGTCGCCGGCGGCGGCTCGAAGGCCTGCGGCACCGAGGCGGCGCCCTTGTCGAGGGACTTGTCCCAGCTGTCGAGCTCTTTGTCCCAATCGAGCCCCTCGAACGGGTCGGAGCCTGACGGTTTCTTCGGTTCGCTCACGTTGTCACCCGATCCCGAGCCCGAGCTGCCGACGCAGCGCGAGGTAGTCTTCGCTCCAAACGAACCGCAGCAGCGCCTGCGCGCGTTGATCGCCGGCGATCTTCGCCGCCGATGCACCCGGCCCGAGCACGTCGGCGAGCGCGGCCGCCGGCTCGCCGACCGCGAGCAGCGCCGCCCGGTCGAGCGTGCGCAGGGCCGCCAGTCGGAAGGTGCGCGGATCCAGCCCCGCGGCCACGCGCTGGGCGACCGCGTTGGCCACGTCGGGCAGGACCTTCTTGGTCTTTCGAGCGATGGCCTTGCCGATGAGCCGCTGCGTCTCGGCGAGCACCGCGTAAGGGGGCGTCTTGAGCACGACGTCGACCTGGGCGCAGCTCGCGACGACGATCGCGGCGACGGTCACGTCGTCGCGCAGCAGCGCCGCCGTCGTGCCGTTTCGCAGCGCGACGATCTCGCGCACGAGCTTGGCGAGGGTCACCGGCGCGAAGGGCGCGCGAACCTCGGAGCCCACGACCAGCGACGGGATCTCCCCCGGCACCCCCTGGATCGCGCGCGGATCCTTGCCGCCCTGGTAGAGCTCGAACTCCGCGATGCCGAGCGCGCCGGCCCAGGCCGCGACCTCGTTGCGCAGCCCGCTCCCCGCGCGCGCGTCGACGCGCTCGCGGCGTCCGACCCCGAGCGCCTCGAGCGTCGGGCCGATCGCCTCGGCGATCGTCGAGGCCATGAGCTTGAAGAGCTCGAGGACCGGCCCTGCCTCCTCCGGCGCCGACATCCGCCGGAAGGCCGCGGCGTCGAGCGCGACCGCGGGCGCCTTGCCGAGCCGCGCGAGCAGGGCCGTCTCCTGCTGCTTCTCCTTCGGCGTGATCTCGTCGACGATCGAGAGCACGCCGAGCGCGAGCTGCTGGAGATCGATCTCGTCGAGCAGCGCGGCGAGGCGGGCGACGATTCGCGCGCCCCGCGCGTCGGCGGGCGTCTGATTGAGCAGCGCGCGCATGACCGCGAGCGAGCGCACGAGCGTGTCGCGCGTCTGCGCCACGTTCGGCCCCGCGTCGAGCAGCTGCTCGAGCGCATCGACGTCGTCGGGCGCCTCGCGCAGCAGCGCGACCAGCGGGTCGACGGCCCCCCGCGGATCGCGGAGCTTGTCGCGGAAGATCGCCGCGGCGAGGCGCGCGGCCTCGATGCGACCGCTGGCGTCGGAGCGCTCGCGGATCAGCTTGCCGAGGTAGGAGGTCGCGGACTCCCACGCCTCCGCCTTGGCAGCCGCGCGCGCGATGCGCTCGTGGATGGCGACGTCCGAGATGCCTGCGTGATCGAGGGCGACGAGCACCTCGAGCGCCTTGTCGGGCTTCTGGGTGCGCTGCTCGTACAGATCGGCCGCGCCGAGGCCGGCGCCGAGCTTCTGCTGCACCGGCACGTTCTGGCGCGAGAGCCTCGCGAGCGCGTGTGCCGCCTCCTCGTACATCTGGCGGCCCACGTAGATCTCCGCCGACAGCGCGAGCGCGCCGACGTGATCGGGCTCGAGCATCGTGACGTTCTCGAGCGAATTGAGCGCGCCGTCGCGATCGCCCTTGGTGCGCAGCACGCGCGCTTGCTCCCAAAAGAGCTTGGCCATCTCCGGCGGGTGGTCGGTGACCTCGAGGCGCCGCGCGATCACCGCGAGCAGCGCGTCGTCCTCCTTGCGCGCGCGCAGCGCACGGAAGACGCGATCGAACGCCTTCTGCCGGCGGTTGTCGTGCTGGAAGGCGTGCAGGAGCGCCCGCTCGCCGCGCTGCGCGTTGCCGAGCGCGTCCCACCACGCGTGGCCGACCTGCTCCCAGCGCTCCGCGGCGCCTGCGACGTCGCCGGCGGCCTCGGTGGCCTTGGCGAGCCGCTCGGTGAGCGCGGCCCACGCCTCCGACGGCTTGCCGTCCGAGGCGGCGAGCTCGGTCTCGACCGCTCCCTCGAGCGCCGATCGCGGCTCCTCGCCGACCTCCTTCGCGAGCTCGAGGGCGCGCGCGAAGAGCGCCCGCGCGGTCGCGTGGTCACCCCGTACGAGCGCCGACCAGGCGGCCATCTCGTGGAGCGTGTGCGCCCCCGACTCGACGACCTCCGCGAGCCCGCGCAGCGCCCCCTCGCGGCGCGAGGGGTCGCAACCAGGCGGGGCGAGCTCGAAGGCTGCGAGCGCGATGGGCGCGACCGCTTCGCCCTGGGGCGAGAGGGGCAGCGGCGGCGGGTCGAGCCCCACGACGTGCGCGGCCATCGACGCGCTCGCTGCCAGCGTCTGCGCGGCGACGCCGGAGAGCGCGCCAGCGAGCGCGCTGCGACCGCGGATCTCCGCGTCGCTGTCGGCCGCTTGCTCGGCCGCGACCAGCAGCTCGAGGGCCGCTGGGACTCCGCCGCCCGCCGCGTGCCACGCCGTCGCCGCGACGACCGACTGCCCGGGATCGTTGTCGGCCGCGGCGCGACGCAGCGCCGCGCGCGCGACCTGCCTGCCGGCGTCGTCGCCGAGCCGCTCGAGGCTGCGCAGCGCCTCGTCCTTCGCGTCGGCGGGCAGGTTCGGATCGGCGAAGCCGGCGCGCAGCACGAGCCCCGCGCGCACCAGCGCCGGATCGCTCGCGTCGGCGAGCGCGGCGAAGAGCTCGTCGGCGCTCGTCTCCCCTTCGCTGGCCCCGGAGGCGAGGCGATCGGTGAGCCGCTCGAGCGG
>JAJXTK010000775.1 GCA_021783935.1 Myxococcales bacterium
GCGTCCGCCCGGGCCCGTCGGCGGGATCGTGCGCAGGTCGACCCCGAGGTCGCGCGCGCGCTGGCGCGTCGCCGGCGTCGCGAGCGGCCTGTCGGCGAAGTAGCTCGGCGCGGCGGGCGCGGGGGGCGCCGCGACGGGCGCCGCGACGTGCATGAGCGACATCCCGGGGAGATCCTCCTTGATGTCGCCGACGGCGGTGGCGGCGGGGCCCTTGTCGTCCATTTTCGGCGCAGGCGCGGGCGCGGGCGCAGGCGTCTGCGCGGCGGCCGATGCACCGGCGGCGCCGTCGAGGTCGTAGATGACGAGGTTCGCGTGGACCTTCACGATCTCGCCGACCTTCGCGCACGTCTCGGCGATCCTGCCGGACTTCGGCGAGGTGATCGTCACCGTCGCCTTGTCGGTCATCACCTCGACCATCGGCTGGTCCTCGCGCACCGTGTCGCCCGCGTTCACGAGCCACGCGACCACCTCGCCCTCGGTGACCCCTTCGCCGATGTCCGGAAGCTTGAATTCCCAGCGCGTCATGATGGTGCTCTCTCGTGGCCCAGTAGGATGCAGCGTCTGTCGTGTCGCCTGCGGTCGGGGAGCAAGAAGGGGAGCGGTCGCTCGCTCTCCCTCGCGGGCCTCGCGGTGCGAGGCCGCGGCGAGCTAGTACGAGGCGGTCTCGACGATGGCGGGCAGGATCCGGTGCGCGAGCGGCAGGTACTCGAGCTCCAGGGTGTAGGGGAAGGGGGTGTCGAAGCCGGTCACGCGCACCGGCGGCGCCTCGAGGTGCGTGAAGCACTTCTCGTTGATCAGCGCGACGATCTCGCCGCCGAGCCCGCACGACTTCGGCGCCTCGTGCACGACGACCACGCGGCCCGTCTTCTTCACGCTCTCGACGATCGTGTCGATGTCGATCGGCCAGAGCGTCCGCAGGTCGACGACCTCGGCCTCGATCCCCTTCTGCGCGGCCTGGTTCGCGGCGTCGAGGGCCTCGTAGGTCATCGCGCCCCACGCCACGATCGTGAGGTGCTTGCCCGGGCGCACCACCGCCGCCTGCGAGAGCGGCACGGTGTAGTCCCCCTCGGGCACCTCCCCCTTGGCCGCGCGGTAGATGCGCTTGGGCTCGAAGAAGAGGACCGGGTCGGGGTCGCGGATCGAGGCGAGCAGCAGCCCCTTCGCGTCGTACGGGTTGGTCGGGCAGACGACCTTGAGCCCCGCGACGTGGATGAACTGCGCCTCGGGCGACTGCGAGTGGTAGTGGCCGCCGCGGATGCCGCCGCCGACCGGCGTGCGGATGACGAGCTTCGAGACGTATTCGCCGCCCGAGCGGTAGCGGAACTTCGCGAGCTCCGAGACGATCTGGTCGTACGCCGGGAAGATGAAGTCGCCGAACTGGATCTCGGGGATCGGCACCAGGCCGTAGAGCGCCATGCCGATCGCGGTGCCGATGATCCCGCCCTCGCTGAGCGGCGTATCGATCACGCGCTCGTCGCCGAACTCGTCGTAGAGCCCCTGCGTCACGCGAAAGACGCCGCCGACCTTGCCGACGTCCTCGCCGAGCACGACGACCTTGTCGTTGCGGCGCATCTCGAGGCGGAGCGCGTCGTTGATGGCCTGGACCATGTTCATCTGAGGCATCGTCGTGATCTCCGGCGGTCGTGTCGGCTGAATCGCGTGGCGAGAGGGATGCAACAGGAAGGCAAGGAGGGGAGAAGGCGAGAATCAGTTGCCGAGCTCGCGTCTGTCGGCGAGGCGTCGCAGTCGCGATCGGCAGCCCCCGAAATCCTTCTTCACGTCTCCCCTTCCTGTTCCTCTCGCTCTTTCAGTGATGTCCCTTGGCGCGCGGCCCCTTGAGGAGCTGCTCGCGTTGTTCGCGCAGGTGCCAGGGGAGCTCGGCGAAGACGTCGTCGAACATCGACTCGAGCGACGGCGCCGGCGTCTCCTCGGCGGCCTTCACGGCCGCCTTCAGCTGCGCGTCGGTCTCCTCCTCGAGCTGCGCCTGGCGCTGCTCGCTCCAGAGCCCCTTCTTCTGCAGGTGCGCGCGCACGCGCACGACGGGGTCTTTGAGCTTCCACCCCTCGACCTCTTGCTCCTTGCGGTAGGCGCGCGGGTCGTCCGACGTCGAGTGGCCGCTGAGGCGGTAGGTGAGCATCTCGACCATGGTCGGGCCCTCGCCGGCCGCGGCGCGCTCGATCGCGTCGCGCACCGTGGCGTAGACGGCGAACAGATCGTTGCCGTCGCAGCGGACGCCGCGCATGCCGTACGCGATCGCCTTGTCGGCGAACGTGTCGGAGGCCGACTGCTTGCTCGCCGGCACGCTGATCGCCCAGCCGTTGTTGCGGCACAGGAAGACGGTCGGCGCCTTGAATACGGCCGCGAAGTTCATCCCCGCGTGGAACTCGTTCGACGAGGTCGACCCCTCGCCGAAGTAGCTCAGCGCGACGAGGTCGTCCTTGCGAATCTTCGCGGCCCAGGCGAAGCCGACGGCCTGCGTGATCTGCGTGCCGATCGGCGAGCTCACCGAGCCGAACCTGTACTGGCGCCCGGTGTAGTGGTCGGGCATCTGCCGCCCCTTCACCGAATCGTTGGCGTTGCCGAACATGTTGTCGACGTAGCGCTGCAGGGGCATCCCGCGCAGCAAGAGCGCGCCGAATTCCCGGTAGCACGGGAAGAGCCAGTCCTGCGTGCGCGCGGCGGCCGCCGACCCGATGATCGTCGCCTCCTCGCCGAGCGAGCCGATGTGGAAGCCGATGCGCCCCTGGCGCTGCAGCGCCACCAG
>JAJXTK010000112.1 GCA_021783935.1 Myxococcales bacterium
TTCATGATTCTCGCCGTCGAGGATCTCGTCGCTGCCGCAGTAGTCGCCCGCGACGGTCTTCGAACTGCACGTCGGCTTCGGCGCCGAGGAGTCGGCGGTCGTCGAGGTGTCGGCCTTCGTCGACGTGTCGGCCTTCGTCGAGGTGTCGGCCTTGGCGTCTTTGGCCGCGTCGGAGGGCGCCGCCGCATCCCCGTCGCCGCTCGACGCGTCGTCGCCCCCGGCCTCGAACAGCGCGACCTCGCCGGACGCTGCGTCGGGCTCGGCGCCGAGGGTCGTGCTCGACGGCTCGGCCGAGCACGCTGTGAGCGCGAGGAGTGAGGCCGCGAGGGGCGCGCGACGGCCGTGCATCCCGCAAGAGTAGCGGAAGAATCGAGCGCGGCCTTGGCGCCCGCGGGGCGGTCACCGTCGACGACTGCGTTCCCGAGTGTTTTCGAGGCCGAACGCTGCGTCCGAGGGGGTTGCCGCATTGGACGACGCTCCCCGTTTGAAGGATATGAAGGCCCCGCGCCCGGAGCGCGGTCTACCTCGAGGCGTCTCGTCGGACCCGACGAGGCCCTCGACGGCACGGCGCGGGTGACCCCATCACCGCGCCGGGGCGCGCGCGGATCGCCGCCGCACGACGGACGCGCGGCGCGCTTCGATCCCGGAGACGAGAACCATGAACAAGAACGTAGAGACGCTCGACTCCGTCGTGATCCGCTTCGCCGGCGACTCGGGCGACGGCATGCAGCTCACGGGCACGCAGTTCACCGAGACGACCGCGCTCGCGGGCAACGACGTGGCGACCTTCCCGGACTACCCCGCCGAGATCCGCGCCCCAGCCGGCACCGTCGCGGGGGTCTCCGGCTTCCAAATCCAGTTCTCGAGTCACGAGGTCTTCACCCCCGGCGATGCGCCCGACGTGCTCGTCGCCATGAACGCCGCGGCGCTGAAGGTGAACCTCGGCGACGTGAAGAAGGGCGGGACGCTGATCGTCAACAGCGCCGGCTTCGACAAGAAGAACCTCGAGAAGGCCGGGCTCGCGAGATCGCCGCTCGAGGACGGCTCGCTCGCGGCCTACCGCGTGATCGCGCTCGACGTCACCGCGCTCACGATGAAGGCGCTCGAGGGGACGACGCTCGGTCGCAAGGCCGCCGAGCGCTCCAAGAACTTCTTCGCGCTCGGGCTCGTCTACTGGATGTTCACCCGGCCGCTCGAGCACACGATCGACTGGATTCACGCGAAGTTCGCCAAGAAGAGCCCCGAGGTGGCCGAGGCGAACATCGCGGCGCTCAAGGCCGGGCACGTCTATGGCGAGAACGCCGAGATCTTCGCGCACAGCTTCGTCGTGCCCCCGGCCGCGATCGAGCCCGGGCGCTACAAGAACCTCTCGGGCAACGAGGCCATCGCGCTCGGGCTCGTGACCGCCGCGCAGCTCGCGGGGCTCGACCTGTTCCTCGGCACCTACCCGATCACGCCCGCCTCCGACATCCTCCACCACCTCGCGGCGCTCAGGCACTTCGGCGTCACGACCTTCCAGGCCGAGGACGAGATCGCCGGCGTCGTCTCGGCGATCGGCGCCTCTTACGGCGGCGCGCTCGCGGCCACGACCACCAGCGGTCCGGGGCTCGCGCTCAAGGGCGAGGGCATGGGGCTCGCGCTGATGATGGAGCTGCCGCTCGTCGTCATCGACGTGCAGCGCGGCGGGCCGAGCACGGGGCTGCCCACCAAGACCGAGCAGGCCGACCTGCTGCAGGCGATCTTCGGGCGCCACGGCGAGTCGCCCCTGCCGGTGCTCGCCCCCTCGACGCCGGCCGACTGCTTCTGGACGGCGATCGAGGCCGCGCGCATCGCGATTCGACACATGACGCCGGTGATCGTGCTGTCGGACGGCTACCTCGCCAACGGCGTCGAGCCCTTCAAGATCCCCGACGTCGCGGCCATCCCGCGGATCCCGGTGCACTTTCGCACCGACCCGAGCGGCTTCTTCCCCTACGAGCGCGACGAGCACCTCGCGCGCCCCTGGGCGCTCCCCGGCACGCCGGGCCTCGAGCACCGCATCGGCGGCCTCGAGAAGCACCAGCAGACGGGCGCGATCTCCTACGACGGCGACAACCACGAGCAGATGGTCCGCACGCGCGCCGCCAAGGTGGCGAAGGTCGCCGAGTCGTACGCGCCGACGGAGGTCCTCGGCGACGCGAGCGGCGAGGTCCTCTTCGTCGGCTGGGGGAGCACCTACGGTTCGATCCGCCAGGCCGTGCGCACGCTGCGCGCGCGCGGGCATCAGGTCGGCCAGGTGCACCTGCGCAACCTCAACCCCCTGCCGGCGGATCTCGCCGCGATCTTCGGCCGCTACCGCAAGGTGATCGTGCCCGAGCTGAATCTCGGGCAGCTCTCCTTCCTGTTGCGCGGCAAGCTGCTCGTCGACGTCGTCTCCCACACCAAGGTCCAAGGAAAGCCCTTCAAGGAGTCGGAGCTCCTCGAGGCGGCTGCCCCTCATCTCGCGAAGAATCCGAAGGAGAAGCATGAGCTCATTGCCGGTGATCGCGCACACGGATCCGAGCGCGCTGACGCGTAAGGACTTCGTCCCCTCGGCCGAGGTGAAGTGGTGCCCCGGCTGCGTCGACTACTCGATCCTCAACCAGGTCCAGAAGCTGCTGCCGACGCTCGGCATCCCGCGCGAGAACTTCGCCTTCGTCAGCGGCATCGGCTGCTCGAGCCGCTTCCCCTTCTACATGGAGACCTTCGGGCTCCACACGATCCACGGCCGCGCGCCGGCGATCGCGACGGGGTTGAAGCTCGCGCGCCCCGACCTCGACGTGTGGGTCGTGACGGGCGACGGCGACTCGCTCGCCATCGGCGGCAACCACTTCATGCACGCGCTGCGACGCAACGTCGGGCTCAAGGTGCTGCTGTTCAACAACCGCATCTACGGGCTCACCAAGGGGCAGTACAGCCCGACCTCCGAGCTCGGCAAGGTGACCAAGAGCGCGCCGCTCGGGAGCATCGACTACCCGGTCGATCCGGTGACGTTGGCGCTCGGCGCCGGGGCGACGTTCATCGCGCGCGCCATGGGCAACGACGGCCCGCAGCTCTACGACGTGCTCGCGCGCGCCGCGCGGCACAATGCCACCGCGCCCACCGAGATCTACACCAACTGCGTCATCTTCAACGACGGCGCCTTCGACCAGTACACCGAGAACAAGGCGGAGGCGCAGCTGCGCATGGTGCACGGCCAGCCGCTGCGCTTCGGCAAGGACGGCGACAAGGGGATCGCGATCGACCAGCATGGGCGGCCGATCGTCGTCCCGGGCGACGCGCCGAACGTGCTCGTGCACGACGAGCAATCCGACGTGCTCGCGTTCCTGCTCGCGCGCCTGTCGCCGCCCGAGTTCCCGCAGTCGTTCGGCGTCTTGCGCGCCGTCGAGCGAGACTCGTACGAGGCGCTCGCGCACGCGCAGATCGCGGCGGCGAAGGCGAAGCGCAAAGCCGATCTGCAGGCGCTGCTCGGCTCGGGCGAGACCTGGGAGGTGAGATAGCGCGCGCTCGTCGTGCGCGACATGCAGCACGAGTACACGTTCGTCGAACAGTGAGTCAGCGCGCGACGGCGGACCCGGCGAGCGCGTTCTTCCACATCTGCGTGGCGAACGCGGCGTCGAGCGGCTCGTGGCCGAAGAGCAGGCGCAGGTAGAGCGGGCCGTAGAGCGAGTCGAGGACGACCTCGGGGTCGACCTCGGGGTGCATCTCGCCCGCCTCGATCGCGCGGGCGACGACCTTGCGCGCCTGCACGCGGCGGGGCTCGATCCAGCGCGCGAGCATCGCGGCGCGGACCTCCGGATCGGAGACCCCCTCGGCGATGAGGCTCGCGGTGACCGGGCCCCAGCGTCCCGTGAGCACGCTCACCAGGCCGAAGATGTGCTCACGCAGGTCCTCGAGCGGCGAGCGGCTCTCGGGGAAGGGGGCCAGCGGCGCGAGCACCGCGAGGAACGCGTCGGTCGCGAGCGCTGCCTTGCCGGGCCACCAGCGGTAGATCGTCACCTTGCTCGCCCCCGCGCGCTCGGCGACCGCCTCGATCGTGAGCCCCTTGAAGCCGCGCTTCTCGAGCAGCTCCGCCGCGGCCTCGAGGACCTTGTGCTTCACCCGCTCGCTGCGCGGCCGGCCTCGCCGGCACGTCGCGCAGCTCGCGTCGTGCGCCTCGCTGGGCGCGCTCATGGCTTCTGCTCCGTCGTCTCGACGCGCTGCCCCTCCTCGAGCCGATCGGTCGGCACGACCACGACCGACTCCCCTTCGCGCACGCCGCTGGCGATCGACACCTGATCGCCGAAGTCGCCGTCGACCTCGACCGCGCGCAGGTGCACCACGCCGTCCTGCACCACCGCGAGCTGCGTCCCCCGCGCGTTGAAGATGAGCGCCGTCGCCGGCACCACCAGCGGCGTCTCGGCCGCCATCGAGCCGAGCACGACGCGCGCGTAGGTGCCGGGCAACAGCGCGCCGTCGTGGTTCTCGAACTGCGTCTCGGTGTTCAGGGTGTGCGCGGTCGGATCGAGCGATCGGCTCGTGCGCGTGATCTTCCCGGTGAAGGTGCGCCCCCGCAGCTCGCGCGTGGTCAGCGTGGCCGGCGCGCCGACCTTGATCGACGCCGCGTACAGCTGCGGCACCTGGACGAAGACGCGCACCGGGTCGGTCTCCGCGAGCTTGAAGAGCGGCTGCCCCGCGGCGCCCGACACGATCAGCGCGCCCGGCTCGGCGGTGCGCGCGGTGATCGTCCCGGCGAACGGCGCGACGACCTTCTCGTACTTCTCGAGCTCGACGAGGCGCCCGACGTTGGCGTTCGCCACGCCGATGTTCGCGTCCGACGCGGCCACGCCCGCCTCGCCGGCGCGCAGCGCGGCCTGCTTCTCCTCGAGGTCCTGCGTCGAGGCGAGCCCCTGGGCGGCGAGCGCCTCGGTGCGCTTGAGCGTCGTGCGGGCGAGCTCGAGGCCGGCGAGCGCCTGCGCGCGCTGCGCCGTCGCCGCCACGCTCGCCGCGCGCGCCTGCGCGAGCTCCTGGTCGAGATCGGGCGCGTCGATCTCGGCGAGCACGTCCCCTTCCTTCACGACGTCGCCGATGTCGACGAGGTAGCGGCGCAGATAGCCGTTGGTGCGCGCGTAGATCGCGGCCTCGTCGAGGGGCTTGACGATGCCCGGCAGCGACAGCTCGCCCCCCGCCTTCGCGCGCTTCATCTTCGCGACGGCGAGCCTCTCGACGCCCCCGGCGGCCTGCGCGGCCTCCTGCGTGGCGCTCGCCGCGGCGGCGCGCAGCCTCGGCGCGATGCCCGCGAGCGCGAGCCCGCCGAGGCCCACCAGCGCGAGGAAGCCCGCGAGCGCGACGCCGCGCGCCGAGGGCTTGTGCGGGCGCGGATCGAAGTGCGCGGCCTCCGGGTGCGCCTCGGGCGCGGGGACGCTCTCTGCCGGGCTCGGGGTCATGGCCGTGAGCGCCTCCTCGCGCGCGGCTCTCTCTGAGGGCGCGCTCACACGATCTCCTCTCGCTCGGCCTGCGCCGTCTTGCGGAGCACCGCGTACACGGCGGGAACGAAGAACAGGGTCGCCACGGTGGCGAGGCACAGGCCGCCGATGACGGCGCGGCCGAGCGGCGCGTTCTGCTCACCCCCCTCGCCGAGGCCGAGCGACATCGGGAGCATGCCGATGATCATCGCGAGCGCGGTCATGACCACCGGGCGAAGGCGCGTGATGCCGGCGGCGAAGGCGGCCTCGATCGCGTCCTTGCGCGCCGCCTCGCGCTGCTCGTTGGCGAAGGTGATCATGAGGATGCTGTTCGACGTCGCGACGCCGATGCTCATGATCGCGCCCATCAGCGCGGGCACGCTCAGCGTGGTGCGCGTCGCGAAGAGCATCCAGAGGATGCCCGCGAGCGCGCCCGGCAGCGCCATCAGGATGATGAGCGGGTCGAGCCACGACTGGAAGTTCACGACCATGAGCAGGTAGACGAGCGCGACGGCGAACAGGAGGCCGAAGCCGAGGTTGCGGAAGGAGCTCTGCATGCTCTCGACCTGGCCGCGCACGGTGATTCGGCTGCCGCGCGGCAGCTCGGCGCGCGTCTTGGTCACCAGCGCGTCGACCCCATTTGCGACCGCGCCGAGGTCGCGCCCCTGCACGTTGGCGAGCACGTCGTAGGTGCCCGCGATGTTCCAGTGCGTGATGTTCACCGGCGTCAGGTCACGGTGGATCGAGGCGACGTTGCCGAGCATCAGCGGAGCGTTGCCGCCGGTGCCGATGGGGGTGTTCTGCAGCGCCTCGAGCGAGTCGATGCGGTACTGCGGGGTCTGCACGGCGAGTAGGTACTGCACCCCCTTCTTCGCATCGACCCAGAAGTTCGGGGCGACCAGGCCGCTCGAGCTCAAGGCCACGAGCATGTCGCTCGCGACGTCCTTCTGCGTGAGGCCGGCCTGGTTCGCCTCGACGCGATCGACGTCGACGCGCAGCTCGGGCGAGCTGACGACCTGATGCAGGTGCACGTCGACGGCGCCCGGGATCTTCGCGATCTCGTCGCGCAGCCGCTCGGCGATCTCGTGCTCCTTCGCGTCGTTGCGCTCGGGGCCGAGGAGCTGCACGTCGATGGGGGCGGAGATCCCGAAGTTGAGCACCTGCGTGGTGAGGTCGGGCGGCAGGAAGAAGACGGTGAGGTCGGGGAAGTCCTTGGCGAGCCGCTTGCGCAGGCGATCGACGTACTCGGGCGTGCGCACCGAGCGCTCCTCCTTGAGCGCGACGAGGATCTCGCCGTCGGCGGACGAGATCATCGACGGATCGCCGAGCGCCATGTTGATGCTGGAGACCGGGACGCCGATGTTGTCGAGCAGCGTCGCGATCTCGCGCGGCGGGATGACCTTCTTGATGTCGGCCTCGACGCGCGAGAAGACTCGCTCGGTCTCCTCCACCCGCGTGCCCGCCGGCGCGCGCACGTGCAGGCGGATCTGCCCGGCGTCGACCGTGGGGAAGAAGTCCTCGCCGAGGTTCGGCAAGAGCGCCGCCGTCGAGAGCGCCACGAACGCGACGAAGCCGCCGATGGTCACGCGCCGGTGCTCGAGCGCGAGCTGGAGCCAGCCGCCGTACGCGCGCCGAAAGCGCTCGAAGCCGCGCTCGAAGGCCGCGTGCAGGCGCTCGAACGCGCTCGGCTTCCGGGTCAGATCCGCGTGCCGCAGCAGCTCCGCGCGCAGCAGGTAGTGCACCATCGTGGGCACCAACGTGCGCGAGAGGAGGTAGCTCGTCAGCATCGCGAAGACGACGGCGAGGGCGAGCGGCGTGAAGAGCGACTTGGCGGCGCCGGTGATGAAGAGCACCGGCACGAAGACGATGCAGATGGCGAGCGTCGCGACGAACGCTGGGGTCGCGATCTGCGAGGCGCCGTCGAGGATCGCCTGCAAGAGCGGCTTCTTCTGCGCGAGGTTACGGTGGACGTTCTCGATCTCGACCGTCGCGTCGTCGACCAGCACGCCGACGGCGAGCGAGAGGCCGCCGAGCGTCATCAGGTTCAGCGAGTGCCCGAGCGCGCCGAGGATGCTTATCGAGACGAGGATCGAGAGCGGGATCGAGATGACGACGATCACCGTGCTGCGCCAGCTGCCGAGGAAGAGCAGGATCATCAGCCCCGTGAGCCCCGCCGCGATGACCGCATCCTCGACCACCCCCTCCACGGCGGCGCGCACGAAGATCGACTGATCGAAGAGCAGATCGAGCTTGTAGTCCTTCGGCAGCATCGCGAGCGCGCTCGGCAGCGCCTTCTTCACGCGGCCGACGACGTCGAGCGTGGACGAGCCCTGCGCCTTGAGGATCGGCTGCAGCGCGCCGCGCTTGCCGTCCACGCGCACGATGCTCGTCTGCGGCGAGAAGCCGTCGCGCACGTGCCCGACGTCCGCGATCGTGATCGGGGCGCCGCGCACCGTCTTGATCGGCAGCGCGCCGATGTCGGCGACCACGTCGGGGCTCGAGTTGAGGCGCACCGGCAGCTCGAAGCCGGCGAGCTTCGCGGTGCCCGAGGGGAGGACGAGGTTCTGCGCCCCGATCGCGTTCATCACGTCGCGCGGCGAGAGCTCGTAGGCGTAGAGCTTCTCCTGCTCCAGATCGACCATGATCTGGCGCTGCTTGCCGCCGTAGGCCCACGGCAGCTGCGCGCCCTGCACGGTGGCGAGGCCGCTGCGGAGGAAGTTCGTCGTCAGGTCGAACAGCTGCTGCTCGGAGAGCGTGTCGCTCCAGATCGAGGCCTGCAGCACCGGCGCGTTGGAGGCGCTGTAGTTGAGGATCAGCGGCGGCGTCATCCCCGGCGGCATCATGCGGATCGCCGTCTGCGCGATCGCGGTCACCTGCGCGTTCGCCATCTCGACCTTCGTCCCGGGATGGAAGAAGACCTTGATGAGGCCGGTGCCGTTGATGGTCTGGCTCTCGATGTGCTCGATGCCGTTGACCGTCGTCGTGAGCGCGCGCTCGAAGCTGCCGGTGATGCGCTTCTCGATCTCGTCGGCCGGCAGCCCTTGGTACTGGAAGATGACCGCGACGACCGGGATGTCGATCTCGGGGAAGATGTCGGTCGGCATCCTCAAGATCGACAAGACGCCGACGACGACGATCAGCATCGCCATCACGACGAAGGTGTAGGGGCGACGAAGGGCGAGCCTGACGATCCACATGGGCGGGGGGCGGGTCGATTTCCGAAACGCGGCGTTCCGTAATCGATGTGCCTTCGATGCGGCGAGAGGTCCAGCGGCTACCGGCGCCGAAGGGGCATGGACACCCTGGAAATCAGCCTCGATTGGCTCGTATCAAGAACTGCTAAAGGCGGTGTGGACGGTCCGCTCGGCCCGCGCCCGGTCTGCGCGGCGCCCGTCGAGCTCCACGGCCGAGCCCTACCCGCCTCGCGTACGCCGCGCGCGCGCGGATGGATCCCGGGGCCGCTTCGAGCGTATGCAGCTCGCAGAGCCATGACGCACCGAACGATCCTCTGCTCCGCCCCCCTGGTCCTCCTCGCCCTCGCCGCGTGCGAGTCCGGCGGAGGCAAGCCTTCGCCCGCCGCCCCCGCGAGCACCGCCTCGGCGGCCTCGAGCGCGTCGGCCTCGGCCGCGCCCGCGGCCCCCTCGACGTCGCTCTCCGCCGCGTCGGCAGCCAGCGCGACGACGGCCCCGGCGATCGCCCCGGCCAGCGCGGATCCGAAGGCCGACGTCGCGAAGCTCGCCGACGCGACGGTGGCCTTCGGCGAAGACCTGCTCGCGCGCGTCGACGACAAGGGGAACGTCGTCTTCTCGCCGACCAGCATCGAGGCGGCGCTGGCGATGACGTCGGCGGGCGCGCGCGGGGCGACGGCGAGGGAGATCGGCAAGGCGCTCCACCTCGAGGCGCTGGAGGGCGAGCGGCTGCACGCGGCGTTCGGCGCGCTGCTCGGCAGCTGGAGCGTCAAGGGGAGCGGCGAGCCCGAGCTCGACGTCGCCAACCGCTTGTACGGCCAGAAGGGCTACCCGTTCGTGCCCGATTTCGTCGCGCTCACCAAGGAGCGCTACGGCGCCGAGCTCGCGACCGTCGACTACGTGGGGGCGAACGAGGCGGCGCGCGCGCAGATCAACGGGTGGGTCTCCGAGCGCACCAACAAGGCGATTCAAGAGCTGATCGGCAAGGGGGTGCTGAACACCGACACGCGCCTCACGCTCGTCGACGCGATCCACCTCAAGGGGAGCTGGACCGAGCGCTTCCCGGCCGGCGCGACCCACCCCGCGAAGTTCCACGCGCCAGGTCACGACGTCGAGGTGCCGACGATGGTCGGCGTGCGCCGCACGCGCTTCGCCGAGGCGCCCGACGCGCAGATCATCGCGCTCCCGTTCGCGAGCGCCGGGGCCTACGAGCTCGAGCTCGACGTCGTGCTCCCGAGCGCGCCCGCCAAGGGGGCGCCGCAGGCCAAGCCGTCGCTGCGCGCGTGGACGACGGCGCTCGACGCCGCGGCCGAGTCGACCGTCACGCTCACGATGCCGCGCTTCAAGATCGGCAGCACCTTCGGGCTCGCGCCGACGCTCTCGGCGATGGGCATGCCCATGGCCTTCTCGCGCGACGCCGACTTCAGCGGCATCGACGGCAAGAAGGACCTCTACGTGCAGGCGGTCGTGCACCGCGCCGTGCTCGACGTCTACGAGACCGGCGCCGAGGCCGCAGCCGCGACGGCCGTCGTCATGGGCACCAAGGGGCTGGTGATCCCGGCGCACAAGATGACGGTCGATCGCGCGTTCTACGTCCTCATCCGCGACCGCAAGAGCGGCGCGCTGCTCTTCCTCGCGCACGTGCGCGATCCGAAGAGCGCGTAACCCGGCAGGCCGTCGAGAAGCGGCCTGCGCAAGCCGTGATCGCGATCAGGCTGTGGTCGATCGCTCGGAAGGGCGTGGCATGCCGCAGCAGAGGATCGGCCGGTCTGGGAGAGACTCCACAGCCTGCTCGCGACGCCCCTCGGCCCTCAAATCGCCTCGCCCGCCTCGGCGACCGGCACGTCCTGCTCGACGTGGACCTCGGCGCGCGGTCGAGGCTCGAGCAGCGACCGCAGCGCGTCGACGAGCTTGTCGGGCGAGAACGGCTTGCCGAGCAGCAGCGTCCCCGCCGGCAGCGGGCGTGGCGCGTCGAGCGCGCCGTCGGGGGCGCCGGACATCACGACGACCCGCAGCGCCGGCCAGCGCTCGATCAGTCGTCGGGCGAGCGCGACGCCGTCGATGCCCGGCATGGTCAGATCGGTGAGCAGGACGTCGTAGGGGCGCGAGGTGCGCTGCGCGCCCGCGAGCGCGATCTCGCCCGAGGCCGCCGTCTGGACCTCGCAGCCGGCGGCCACCAGCACGCGCTCGAGGACCGATCGGACGCCTGATTCGTCCTCGACCAGCAGCACGCGCGTGCCCGCGAGCGGCGTGTGCGTCGCGGCCCTCGGGGCCACGCTCGGCGCGTCCACCTCGGTCACCACCGGCAGGTAGATGTCGAAGGCGGCCCCCTGGCCGGGCGCGCTGCGCACCGCGATGCCGCCGCCGCTCTGGGCGACGATGCCGTGCACCGTCGCGAGGCCGAGCCCGGTGCCCTTGCCGATCGGCTTGGTCGTGAAGAAGGGCTCGAAGAGGTGCACGCGCGTCGCGGAGTCGATGCCGCACCCGTCGTCGGCGACATCGAGCAGCACGTAGTCGCCCGCGGGCACGTCCAGGTGCTGGCTCTCGGGGTTCGACAGGTGCGCGTTCGTCGTGCGGATGGTGAGGTGCCCGCCGTCGGGCATGGCGTCGCGCGCGTTGATCGCGAGGTTCGTCAGCACCTGCTCGATCTGCGTGCGATCGGCCTTCACGCGCGCGAGGTCGGGCGCGAGCTCGAGGGTGAGCTCGATCGCGTCGCCGAGCGCGCTCTTGAGCAGCCTTCGCAGCTCCTCGATCACCGCGTTGAGGTCGAGCACGCGGGGCCGCAGCACCTGCTTGCGCCCGAAGGCGAGCAGCTGCCGAGTGAGCGCGGCGGCGCGATCGGCGGCCTTGCGGACCTCGCCCAGATCGTCGCGCAGCGGGTCCCCCTGCGGCAGATCGGCGACCACCAGCTCGATGTTGGCGATGATGATCGAGAGCAGGTTGTTGAAGTCGTGCGCGACCCCGCCGGCGAGGCGACCGATCGACTCGATGCGCTTGGCCTCGGCGAGGTGCGCCTCGAGCTTCTCGCGCTCCTCGGCCACCCGCTCGCGCTCCTCGCGGTAGCGCTCTTCGGCCTGCCGGCGCGCGCTCTCGGACGCGTACAGCTCGCGAAAGTGCGCCTTCGCGCTGCGCTGGAAGAGGTAGCCGGCGAGCCCGCCGAGCGCGCCGAGGGCGGTGAGCGTCGCGATCAGGATGAACATCGCGCGCGTGCGCAGCGCGGCGTACTCCTCGGCCGCGTCGATCTTCGCGACGAGGAGCCAGGGCGAGTCGGGCACGGCGGCGGCGATCGCGACCACCTCGACGCCGCGATAGTCCGTGGCGTCGATCGCGCCGCGCACGCCGCGCACGGCCTGCACCGCGGGGATCTGCGGGCCGTCGAGCGGCGCGCGCAGCATCGGCGCCTGGTGCGGCCGAAAGCGCAGCGGGCCGAACAGGACCGCCGCGTCGCCCGCCGGTCGGATGATCACGGTCTCGCCGCTGTCGTCTTCCGCCGGCCACGCCTCGATGATGGGGAAGAGCGTGGTCGAGGCGTCCGCCCGCAGCACCACGGCGAGCTTCGCGGGCGCGCTCGTCGCGCCGCTCTCCTCGATCTCCTCGAGCGGCGCGACGACCTCGGCGTGGATCGGCTGACCAGGGGCGCCCTCGTGGAAGTCGACGAACCCGGCGCGATGATCGCGCAGCGCGGCCTGCACCGCCGCGCGGACCACCGGATCGACCTGACCGCTCGCGCCGCCGGCGCTCGCCTCGATCGTGCCGTTCGCGTCGACGAGCGCGGCCTCGCCGTAGCCGAAATAGGTCC
>JAJXTK010000113.1 GCA_021783935.1 Myxococcales bacterium
CGGCCGATCGACCAGCCCGAGCGCGCACGGGATCGCGGTCGGCGTCTCGTTCGCGCTGATCACGTACATGCTCGTGCTGCTCGGCGAGCAGGTGCCGAAGATGCTGGCGCTCTACCGCGCCGAGTCGCTCGCGCTGTGGCTCGCGCGGCCGTTCCGGCTCGTGTTCGTGCTGTTGACGCCGGTGCGCGTGCTGCTCGAAGGCGGGACCAACCTGCTGCTCGGCGCCTTCGGCATCCGCGGCGGCGCGCACGGCGAGGGGAAGCTGTCGGAGGAGGAGCTGCTCGGCGTCATCGCGGCGACCCTCGCGCGCGGCCCTGCCGCCGAGGACAAGCGGCAGCTGCTCGAGCGCGTGGTGCGCTTCGCGTCGCGCCAGGCCCGCCACGCGATGGTGCCGCGAGTCGACGTCGCGTACCTGCCCCTCTCGACCAGCGGCGAGGCCGCGATCGCGTACCTGCGGCGCGAGGAGTACTCGCGCGTGGTGCTCACCGAGCGCGACGATCTCGACAGCGTCAAGGGGTACCTCTACGCGAAGGACCTCGTGCTGGACCCGAACGCCGCGCACCTGCCCGATCTGCGCACCGTCCGGCGAGACGTGCTGTACGTGCCGGAGCCGCAGTCGCTCATCGACGTGCTGCGCGCGATGCAGGCCTCGCACACGCTCTTCGCGGTCGTGGTCGACGAGTACGGCGGCACCAGCGGCATCCTCACGATGGAGGATCTGCTCGAGGAGATCGTCGGCGAGATCCGCGACGAGGCCGACGAGGAGGAGCTCGCGAAGATCCGCCCCGTCGTGGGTCTGCCGGGCGTCTACGACGTCGAGGCCGACACGCCGCTCGACGAGCTGCGGTCGCTGCACGTGGTGCCGCCGTCCGACCAGGGTGGTGACGCGCTCGGCACCTGGTTCGTGCGCGAAATCGGCCGCATCCCGCGCCGCGGCGACCGCGCGCGCCTCGGCCCGTTCGACGTCGAGGTGCGCGCCCTGCGCCGTCGTCGCGTCACGCGCCTGCGCCTGTCGCCGCACGCGCCGACCATGCGCCCAGCGCCGGCCGCCTCGCCCCTCGACGAGGGCGACGATCACGCCCTGACGCCCTGAAGCTCGATGTCGCGCCTCACCCGATACGCGCCGCTCGGTGCGCTCTTGCTGACCGTGGCGTCGATCTTCGCGCTGCCGCAGCTGCGGCTGTCGGGCGATCTCGCCCGGCTGTTCCCCGACGACCCGCAGGCGCGCGCGCTCGGCGCCTACGTGCGCGCGTTCGGCGGCGGCGACGTCACGACCATCCTGGTGCGCGGCGACGATCCGGTCGAGGTCGCGCGCGCCGCCGACGACGTGGCCGTCGCCGCGCGCGGGCGTCCAGGGATCCGGCGCGCGGTGACCTCGCTCGCGCCGCCGCCCCCCGATCTGGACGCGCCGGCGCCGGATCCGACGATCGCGTGGGCGTTCGCGGACGACGCTGGGCGCGCCGCGCTCGGGGCCGCGCTCACCGACGAGGGGATGCGCGCGCGGCTCGCCGACACGCGCGCGCTGCTGATGGCCCCGGGCTCGGGCGCGCTCGTGGAGATCATTCGCAACGATCCGCTGCGGCTCCTGTCGGTCGTGCAGACGCGCGCGCGCTCGGTGGCCGCCACGGTCGGCGCGGACGCGTCGGGGGAGCTGGTCGCCGATCAGGGGCGCGCGCGCTTCGTGCTGGTCACGACCGACGGCTCGGCGCTGCGATCCGAGGAGGCGAAGCGCGTGGTGCAGGCGCTCGAAGGGGCGATCGCCGCCGCGCTGCCCCGCCACCCGGGCGTGCGCGCCGGCATCGCTGGGGGCGCCGCGATCGCGCGCGACGCCGAGAAGCTGATCCGGCGCGACCTCTACGTCTCGAGCGCGGCCTCGACGGTGCTCGTGTCGCTCGCGTTCCTCTTGACCTACCGCCGCGCGCGCGCGCTGCTCGCCGCCGCGCCGCCGCTGCTCGTGGGCACGCTCTGGACGGCGGCGATCGCGGCGCTGTTCCCCGACGGCATCGCCGCGATCGCGATGGGGTTCGCGTCGGTCGTCATCGGCGTCGGCCTCGACACCGGCGTGCACGTCTACTCGGCGGTCCTCCGCGCGGGCGCGGCGCTCGCGGAGACGCCCTTCGCGACCCTGCGGGCGCGGCGCGCGGCGATCGTAGAGCGGGCGCGCGCTCACGTCGCGAGGCCGACGCTCACCGCGGCCGTCGCGGCGGGCTTCGCCTTCTCGTCGCTCGAGCTCTCGCGCCTGCCGGCGCTGCGCCAGCTCGGGCTCTTGTGCGCGGCGGGGGAGGTCCTGACGGCGCTCGCGATCCTCGCGCTCACGCCCGCGATGGCCACGTGGCTCGAGCCCGCGCCGAGGGCGCCGCGCCCCTTCGCCCTCGCCGCCCCCCTGTCGCGCGCCGTCGGGTCGAGGCGCGCGCCGCTGGTCGTCGCGGCGGGGGTCGGCTTCGCGGCCCTCGCGCTGGCGCTGCTCGGGCCGCCGCGCGTGGCCTCCGCGCTCGTGGCGGTGAAGCCTAGCGGCCTGCCGTCGCTCCAGGCGCAGGAGGAGGCCATCCGGCTCGTCTCGGGCGGCCACGCGGCGACCGAGGGGAGCGCGGCCGAGGTGCAGCTGGTGGTGCTCGAGCGCGCCCCGGCCGCTCAGCGCGACGCGCTGCTCGCGCGCGGAGAGCAGCTGGCCGTGGCCCTGCGCGCCCCGTCGCGGACGGTCGAGTCGCTCTCGCAGTGGCTTCCGTCTCCGGCGGCGGTGCGCGCGCGCCTGAAGGAGCGCGACGCCTTGCTGCCCGGGCGCGCCGCGGCGCTAGCGGCCGCGCTCACCGAGCTCGGCTTCGCGGCCGACGCGTTCGCGCCCGCGATGGAGCACTTGCGCGCGCCGGCGTCCGCGGAGGTCGCCATGCGTGCGCTCGCCTCTCTCGAGCAAGGGGTCATGCAGCCGCTCGTCGCGCGCCATCTCGCGCGCGACCCCGCGACGGGGGAGCTGCTGCTCGCGACGTACGTGCGCGGCCCGGCCCTCGACCCGGCGATCGTCGCCAAGGAGGCCGCGAAGGGAGACGCCGAGTCGGTCGTGACCGGCTACCCGGTGCTCGAGCGCTCGCTGCGCGCGGCACTCGTCGCCGACCTGCCGCGCGTCTCGCTGATCTCCCTGGTGCTCGTGGCGATCGCGCTCCGCAGCGTGCTGCGCAGCTTCGGTGAGGTGCTGGTCGCGTTGGCGGCGCTCGCCGTGGAGCTCCTGCTCGTCGCGTTGGTCGTGCGCGTGGTGGCGGTGCCGGTGCACGCGTACGACGCGCTGGTGCTGCCCGTGCTCGTCGGCATCACCGTCGACGAGTCGATGTTCCTCCTGCACGCGATGCGCGAGGGGACGGCCTCTTCGGCGCTGCGATCCGAGGCGCGCTCGGTGGTGACGACCGCGCTCACGACCGCCGCCGGCTTCGCCGCGCTGCTCGGCTGCGGCTTCCCCGGCCTGCGCGATCTCGGCGCGGTCGGCCTGATCGGAACCATCGCCGGTCTGGTCGCGTCGCTGGTGGTCGTCCCGGTGCTGGCCGCCCGCCTACACGCGAGCCGAGCTTGACTCGCCTGCCGAGATCGCACACGTTCCGCGCCCCTTGCCGGAGTAGCTCAGTTGGTTAGAGCGGGCGTTTCATACGCGCTAGGTCGGGGGTTCGACTCCCTCCTCCGGCACAACGGTTCGTCCTAGGCGTCGGTCGTCTGTCGATGGTGTACTGCGCTTCGCTGCGTACACCATCGAGCGACTCCCTCCTCCGGCACAACGGTTCGTCCTAGGCGTCGGTCGTCTGTCGATGGTGTACTGCGCTTCGCTGCGTACACCATCGAGCGACTCCCTCCTCCGGCACAACGGTTCGTCCTAGGCGTCGGTCGTCTGTCGATGGTGTACTGCGCTTCGCTGCGTACACCATCGAGCGACTCCCTCCTCCGGCGCCGTCTCCGTGCGCGGCGCTCTACGGTTCGTTCGACGTCGTGATGCGCAGGCGCGAGTTCGACGGCGATGCACTCGCATCCTCCGGCTCGACTCGGTGCTGGGCGACCCAGCGCTCGGCCTCCTGAATGGCCGCGTGGATGTCGGGCGTGATCGTCACGTCGCCGTCCTCTTCGAGGTTCGCCTTGTCGAACACGCGGCGGGGCTCGGGCAACGGGCCGGAGAGGATGACGTGCGCCTGGTCGTCCTTGAGCTTGCGCAGCGCGCTCTCGAGGGCGACGAGGCCGGTCGCGTCGATGGCGGGCACGCGGCCGAGGTGGATGATGACGACGCGGACCGTCCCCGTGATCTCGAGGGCGCGGATCGCGCGCGTCGCGGCGCCGAAGAAGAGCGGCCCCGCGATCTCGTAGAGCACCACGCCCGCCGGCAGGACCTTCTCGAGGTGCACCTCGCCGCCGCTGAAGAGCCGCGTCTCCGTCAGCTCCGCCATGCGCCGCATGAAGAGCAGCGCCGCCAGGACGATGCCCGCCGAGACGGCGATGACCATGTCGAAGAAGACGGTCAGCAGGAAGCACGCGAGCAGGACCGCGACGTCGCTCTTCGGCGCGACGGCGAGGATGTGCTCGAAGTGCTTCGCCTCGCTCATGTTCCACGCCACGAGCAGCAGCAGCGCCGCGAGCGACGCCATCGGCACGTAGCCGAGCAGCGGGGCCGCGACGAGGATCGCGAGCAGCACGAACGCCGAGTGCACAATCGCGGCCACCGGAGAGCGCCCCCCCGCGCGGATGTTGGTGGCCGTGCGCGCGAGCGCGCCGGTCGCCGGGATGCCCCCGAAGAACGGCGTGATCATGTTGCCGAAGCCCTGGCCGATCAGCTCGCCGTCCGGGTCGTGCCGGCTGCCGGTGACGCCGTCCGCGATGACCGCGGAGAGGAGCGACTCGATGGCGCCGAGCACCGCGATGGCGAACGCCGAGGGGAGGATCGACCGCACCGCGGCCCACCCGAGGTGCTCGCCCCACGGCAGCTCGGGGTGCGGCGGCAGGCGCGGGATGGGCGGGATCGTCCGCACGTGGAAGCCCGGAACGTGGCGCGAGATCGCGATGGTCGCGATCGTCACCGTGCCGATGGCGAGCAGCGGGGCGGGGAGGCGCCGGGTGACGCGCGGGAAGAGCAGCAGCAGCGCCAGCGTGGCCAATGCCACCGCGAGCTCGGGCCACTGCAGCGTGCCGCGCGCGTGCCAGAAGGCGACGAGCTTGCCGACGTAGCTCTCGGGCGCGTGGGTCAGGGTGAGCCCGAAGACGTCCTTCAGCTGCAGCGTGCCGATGACGACGGCGATGCCGGCGGTGAAGCCCGTCGTCACGGGGTGCGGGATGAACTCGATGAGGCGGCCGAACCGCAGCACCCCCATCGCGACGAGGATGGCGCCGGCGAGGAAGCCCGCGACGAGCAGCCCGGCGAGCCCGTGCTGCTGCACGATCGGCGCGAGGATGACGATGAAGGCCGCCGTGGGCCCGCTCACCTGGAAGCGGGAGCCGCCCGTCACTGCGACCACGAACCCGCCGATGATGGCGGTGTAGAGGCCGCGCTCGGCCGGCGCACCGACCGCCAGCGAGAGCGCCATGGAGAGCGGGAGCGCGACGACGCCGACGACGAGGCCGGCGAGCAGGTCCGCGCGGAAGTCCGATCCCGTGTAGCCCTCGCGCATGGAACGTCGGAGGGCGTCTGCGATGCTCGGACGCGGGAACGACTCGAGCCCGCGTGCCGTGAGTGCGCCTAGGCGGCGCAGCCGTTTTCGTGGCATGAGTAGGCGCCGCTCTCTAGCGCGCGCGAGCGGCATTGGGCAAGTAGGGCGGGCGCATCGCCCCTCGCACCGCCGGAGGCTTGGTCGGCAGCTGTCGCGTCGATGATCGTGGTACGCCCTGCTGCGCATGCGTTCGATCGACGCCTACTGGCTCGGCCGTGCCCGCTACGACGCCGTTCACGCCCTGCAAGAGGAGCTCGTCCAAGCCCGCGTCGACGGGCACGTCGGCGATACGCTCCTGCTCCTCGAGCACGAGGCGGTCGTCACGCTCGGGCGATCCGCCAAGCGTGAGCACGTGCTGCTGACCGACGCGCAGCGCGCCGAGCGCGGCGTCGATCTCGTCGAGACGGCGCGCGGCGGTGACGTCACCTACCACGCGCCAGGGCAGCTGGTCGCCTACCCGATCCTCGACTTGAAGCCCGATCGTTGCGACGTGCGCCGCTATGTGCGCGATCTCGCCGAGGTCATGATCCGCCTCGCGAAGGACCACGGCTTGGTCGCCGGGCCCGGCGAGAGCGCGGCGACCATCGGCGCCTGGATCGACCTCGACGCGCCCGATCGCTGGGGCGGCGAGGCGCAGGCCGCGCGTCCCGCGAAGGTGGGCGCGATCGGCGTTCGGCTCACCCACTGGGTGACCATGCACGGCTTCGCGCTCAACGTGACCACGGACCTCGCCGGCTTCTCGGCGATCGTTCCGTGCGGGCTCCGCGACAAGCCCGTGACCTCGCTCGCCGCGCTCGGCGCGAAGCCGCGCGGCGTGCGCGACATCGCCACCGCTGCGATCGGCCACTTCGCCGCCGTGTTCGGCGCCGAGATCACCGAGCGCGCCGTGCCGAGCGGTTGGCCCGGCGCGCGCTGAGGGCCCTCGAGCGCCGCGCGGGCGCACGGCGCCCCCCGTGCCGCCTCGTCGCGAACGTGGCCTCTTCGCGACCCATGGACGAACGATCGCCTCCGGCGCCGCGAGCACGGCTATCCTCACAGCCGCCGTCCCTCCCGATCCCCCACGGAGAAGATCAGCGTGCAGCGCGTGCCCGTCCTCGGTGAGCCCCACGTCCTGTCGATGATCCTCGCCGGCGGCGAGGGCAAGCGTCTCTTGCCGCTCACCCAGGCGCGCGCCAAGCCGGCCGTCCCCTTCGGCGGTCGCTATCGCATCATCGACATCGTCCTCTCGAACTTCGTCAACAGCGGCCTCACGCGCATCAAGGTGCTCACGCAGTACAAGAGCGCCTCGCTCGAAGAGCACATCGCGCGCGCCTGGCGCCTGTCGGCGATCACCGACGACTACATCGAGGCGATGCCCGCGCAGCAGCGCACCGGCGGCTCCTGGTACAAGGGGTCGGCCGACGCCGTCTGGCAGTGCAACCACGTCATCGCCGACGACAACCCCGATCTCGTCGCCATCTTCGGCGGAGACCACGTCTACAAGATGGACGTGCGCCAGATGATCGACACGCACATCGCGCTCGATGCCGACGTGACGATCGCGGCAATCCCCGTGACCAAGGCCGAAGCGCGCGAGTTCGGCGTGCTCGAGGTCGACGCCGAGGGGCGCGTGCTCGCCTTCCACGAGAAGGTGAAGGAGCCGCCCGAGATGCCCAACCGGCCGGGCATGTGCCTCGCGTCGATGGGCAACTACATCTTCAACCGGCAGGCGCTCGTCGAGGAGATCACGCGCGACGCCGCGCTCACCGACGACCAGACCAAGCACGACTTCGGGCGCGACATCTTGCCGTACATGGTCCAGACGGGGCGCGCCGTCTTCGTCTACGACTTCTTCGACAACCGCGTGCCCGGCGAGGGGGAGCGAGAGCGCGGCTACTGGCGCGACGTCGGGACGGTCGACGCCTACTGGGAGGCGCAGATGGACCTCGTGTCCATTCAGCCGCAATTCAACTTCTACAACCGGCGCTGGCAGATCCGCACGGGTATCTCGCACGATCCGCCGGCCAAGTTCGTCTTCCGCGACGAGCCCTCCGGGCGCACGGGACTCGCCACCGACTCGCTCGTCGCCAACGGCTGCATCATCTCCGGCGGCCGCATCCACCGCTCGGTGCTCTCGCCGCGCGTGCGCGTGAATTCGTTCTCCGAGATCGAGGAGTGCGTGATCTTCGAGAACGTGAACATCGGTCGCTACTCGAAGCTGCGGCGCTGCATCGTCGACAAGGACGTCGAGGTCCCCCAGGGGCTCGCCGTCGGCTTCGATCGGGCCGCAGACGCCGCCCGCGGCTTCGAGGTCACGGCGCGCGGCATGACCGTCATCCCCAAGGGCTGGCGCGCCGCGAAGTGAGCGCGTGGGGCTCGCGCCGCCCGGGCCCGCGCGTGACGCGTGACTTCGGCGCTGCTAGAGAGCGCGCCATGCTCTCCCGGCACAGGCTCTCGGCGCTCGTGGGCATCGCCCTCTTCGGCCTCCTCGCGGCGGCGTTCGAGGCGTGCGCCGGCTCTCAGGGCGTCGGCCAGCGGTGCGACTTCGCGCGCGCGGGCAACACCGACTGCCAGTCGGGCCTCGTCTGCGTGCAGGGCACCGAGCTCGGCCTCAACGCCGACGTGTGCTGCGAGTCGGACCCCACCGTTCGCACCGGGATTTGCGCGGGCAAGGGGGGCACTACGACGAGCGATGCCGGCGACACGGGCGCGAGCGAGACCTCCACGACCGACACCGGCAGCGTCGACGCGACTGACGCCGCCGACGCGACCGACTCCGCGGACTCCAGCGCCGCCGACGCCGCCGACGCCGCCGACGCGGCCGACGCCGAAGACGCGGCCGACGCGAGCGAAGCCGGCTGATCGTGGACCCGTCGGCGACCGTTGCGCTCGCCCGCGAGGCCCTCGTGCTCGCCGTGGCGCTCAGCCTACCGATCGTCGCGGCGGCCGCGGTCGTGGGGCTCGTCGTCGGCGCGCTCCAGAGCGCGACGAGCCTTCAGGACGCGGCGCTCGCGCATCTGCCGAAGCTCCTCGTCGTCGCGGCGGCCACCGCGCTGCTGTCGCCGTGGATCGCACACACGCTCACGAGCTTCGCGACGCGCGCCTTCGGCGGCTGACTCGCGCGACGCTCAGGCCACGCCCGCTCCCCCTTGGTTCCCGCGAGCGCAGAGACCCCACGCGCCGCAGGCGTGCCCCTAGCAGGCTGTGGAGTTTCTCCGAGACCGGCCGATCCTCTCCCGGGTCATGCCGCGATCTCCCGCGCGATCGACCACAGCCTGCTGACGGTCACAGTCTCCGCAGGCCGTTTCTCAACGGCCTGCTAGCCACGAAACGGCGGGGCAAGCACGAGGGGGAGCGGCGATCGCTCCCCCTCGTAGGCCAACCGAAGGGAGGCCGTTTCAGCACAGGGGGGCAGAGGTCTTCACTCGTCGGTGTCTTCCTCGCCGCCCGCGACCTCGTTGACGCTCGGCAGCTTGCGGATCTCGAGCCGCGCGATCTTCCACGCGCGCTGCACGACCCACGAGAGCGAGCGATCGAGGCGCGCGGCCTCGTCCTTGATCTCCTGGAGCATCTCCTCGGGGAAGTAGAGGCTCTGCTTCCGCTTGTCCGATCGCGCGTCGGGCACGCTGATGCGTCCCCTCGACTCGTTGTCCGCCACGGCTCCTCCTTCGTCGTGCGCGCTCCGAACCACGCGCCCACCGTCGGCGCCGGGCTGCGTGGATCGAGGTCGTATCCTCACAGATTGCCCGATCCGGCCCGACATGGGTAGCGCTTTCCCTCCATCGTGCCCCGGGACCAGCGGAAGGGTCGCCGTGTCGCGCTGCGCCGTGCGCCCTGCGCCCGCTTCCACCCGTCGGACGCCCCCCCTCACCCGTCGAGGGGTCGATCAGCGCACGCGCACGACCGTCGCGGGCTCTGCCGTCGTCGGCAAGGAGGCGTCCCAGCCGCGCGGGAGGCGCGGCAGCGTCCAGTCGAAGATCGCCATCGCGTCGAGGGGGGCGAGGTTCACGCAGCCGTGGCTCGCGACGTGGCCGAAGCGGCGGTGCCAGAAGGCTCCGTGCAGCGCGACGCCGTTGGAGAAGTACTGCACCCACGGCACGTCCTCGATCGAGTACGTGGCCGCGTCGAGGTTGGCGTCGCCGCCGTCGTCGGCGTTCGACATCGTCGAGGTGCGCAGCTTCACCCAGATCCGATGGACCCCCGTGGGCGTCGAGCCAGGCGCCCGCCCCGTCGAGACGACCGTCGCGTACACCGGTCTCGAGCCCTCGAAGGCGACGAGCGTCTGCGTCGCGAGCTCCACGTCGATCCACCGCTCGTTGGCCGCGATGCCGTCGGGCGGCGTGGTGGGGGTCGGGATGCGCAGATCGGCGAGCTTCATCCACTCGCCGTCGGCGACGCGGACGAAGGCGTCGTTGCCGACCCTCCGCTGCTCGAGGACGTCGACCCTCTGCAGCCGCGTGCGCTCGCCGACGACCTTCGCCGAGGCCTTCGGCTCGGCGTAGACGCGGGCGCGCTCGGGGTTGACCCACCCGAGACCGACCGCCTCGCCGGGCCTCTTGGCGAGCGCCTCGCCGTGGAACGAGAAGGGGGCGACCGGGCCGACGTCCGCGCGCGGGACGAGGCGCCCTCGTCGCGTCTTCACGTAGCTCGCGCCGTTGTACGAGAGCGTGCCGACGGCCGCGATCGCCCAGCCTCGATCGAGCTGCTCCACGGGCGTGTCGTCGTCGATGTCGGTGAGCTTGGCGTAGGCCGAGGTCCCCTCGGCGCCGACGAAGTAGTAGCGGAACGGAAGGCCGTCGGTCGCGGGCGGGTGCACCGACTCGTCGACGCCCGGCGGGTCGGGCGTGAGCCGCACCTTGTCTGCGCACACGTAGGCCAGCGGTCCGACCAAGAGCCAACGCTGCACGCACCCCGGCCCTCGCACCGCGCCGAGCAGCGGCAGGCGAACCCCCGTGGTCACCACGGCGCGACGCGCGCCGCCGGGCGAGGCGTAGAGCGCCTCGTCGTCGCGCACGATTTCCACGCTCTTGGCCCAGTCGGCGAGCGGGATGTCGTCGGCGTCGATCCACCGGCTCGCCGCCGCGTAGGGCGCCGTGGACGCAGGCTCGGCTGCGACGGCCGTCGAGGGGCCGAGGCGCGCGACCAGCGGGGCCGTGAGGGCGAGCATCACCACGGGGGCGAGCGAGCGGGGCCGCATCGCGCCGAGCGTAGCGCAGCGACCCCGAGGCGCGAGGTCGCCGTTCAGCTGCTAGCATCCAAAGAATGGCGGGGGTCGTGCAGCTCGCTGCTGGCGTGGTCGTCGGCGGCGACTTTCGCGTCGTGCGGCCGCTCGGCCAAGGCGGCATGGGCGCGGTCTACGTCGCCGAGCAGCTCAGCACCGGCAAGGCGCGCGCGCTGAAGCTGATGCAGCCGACGCTCGCGAGCGAGCCGCGCTTCGTCGAGAAGTTCGCGCAGGAGGCGCGCATCGGCGCCCGCATCGACAGCGATCACGTCGTCGAGGTCGTCGCGGCCGGCATCGACGCGGCGCTCGGCGCGCCATGGCTCGCGATGGAGCTGCTTCAGGGCGAGACGCTGGAGCAGCTCGTGCGCAGGCGCGGCGCGCTCCCGCGCGACGAGGTGATCGCGATCTTCCGGCAGCTCTGTCACGCGCTCGCGGCTGCGCACGCCGCGGGGATCGTCCACCGCGATCTCAAGCCCGAGAACGTCTTCCTCGCCGCGTCTCGTCGCGAGGGGAGCGCGTCGGTGCTCAAGATCCTCGACTTCGGCATCGCGAAGATCGTCGCCGAGGCGCGCACGCAGACGACGTCGGCGATCGGCTCGCCGCTGTGGATGGCCCCCGAGCAGAGCGATCCGCGCGGCAACGTCGGCCCGTGGACCGACGTGTGGCCCCTCGGCCTCATCGCGTTCTATCTGCTCACGGGCAAGGCTTTCTGGCGCGGCGCGTACGACCCGCAGGCGTCGGTGATGACCCTGATGCGCGAGACGCTCTTCGATCCGATCGGGCCCGCGTCGGATCGCGCGGCGGAGCTCGGTCGCCCACCGCCGAGCGCGGGGTTCGACGGGTGGTTCGGGCGCTGCGTCGCCCGGGAGCCGAACGCGCGCTTTCGCGAGGCCGGTGAGGCGCGCGCGGCGCTCGAGGCGGCGCTCGGCGTCGCGCCCGTGTCTGCGACCCCGGCCTCGCTCCCCGCGATCGCGGGGCTGTCGCCGACGCGCTCGTCGCCGCTCGTCGGCTACCAGACGACCAACGCCCCGACCGCGCTCGCGCCGCCGCGCGAGGGGCTGGACGACGACGACCTCGACGAGTCGCGGGCGCCGCCTGGAACCGAGGGCAAGAGCCCGCTGCTCGTCCTCGGCGCCGTGGCGGGCGCGCTGCTCCTGCTCGGTGCGCTCGCCGCCGTGCTTCACGCCTCGGGCGATACGTCGCCCCCGGCGTCCTCGCAGCGCACGACGACGGCCTCCTCGCAGTCGATCGCGACCGGCCCGGTCGGCCTCGTGCCCGTGGAGACGGCGAGCCCGGCGCCCACCAAGGCGCGCGCGACGGGGCTCGACAAGGTGCGCGTGCGCTGCGAGCCGGCGCCGGTCGTGAAGGATCCCAAGGCGATCGTGGCGCTCGAGATCCTCGCGGAGCCGAGCTGGGCCCCCGACGATTTCGAGCGCGCCGTGCGCAGCGCGTTCGGCTGCAAGCTCGCGGGTACGGGCAGGGTCGTGGTGCCCGACGGCCACCCGGACGACCAGGCGCTCGCCGCCGAGGCGACCTCGCGCGGGGCGCCGGCGTACGTCGCGCGCCTCTCG
>JAJXTK010000114.1 GCA_021783935.1 Myxococcales bacterium
GCCTCGCTCTCGGCGGCCGACGGCGCCGTCCAGCCGGAGGAGCTCGACCGGCTCGGCCAGCTCTGCGAGCAGCTGGGGCTCGACGCCGAGGCGCAGCGCGCGGTGCTCGCCTCGGCCTCCGAGCCCGACGTCCGGCGCGTCGAGCGCGCGCTCGCCTCGATGGCGCGCCGCCCCGCGATCGCGCTGTCGCTGCTCACGGACGCCATCGCGCTCGCGTTCGCCGACGATCGGCTCGCGGGCGCCGAGGCCCAGGGGGTCGCGCGCATGGCGGCGCGACTCGGCGTCTCTGCGACCGACGCGGTGATCGTCGCCAAGTACGTCGAGTCGCTCGTCATGCACCACGGCGAGGTCGGCCTCGATCACCTCGCCGCCGAGCTGCGCGAAGCGCTCGGCGCGCGCGACGCAGGTCAGCTGCGCGCGCTCGCCCACAAGCGCTGAAGCCCCTCAGATCGCCCTCGTCTCGCCGCTGGGCAGCGTCACGCTCTCGATGACGAGCGCCTTGCCGAGGTCGTAGGCCCCGCCCTTGCCGGAGACGCGGATCGCGTCCCCCTTCTTCACGAGCTCCCCGAGCTTCGCGTCGTGCTTGGCGTAGGCGACCGTGCCGTCCGAGAGCACGACGCCGCGGGTGTCGCCGTGGCGCCCCAGGAGCAGCGCGACCACGGTGCCGCTCGCGTCGATGGGCGCGAGGGAGGCGTCGTCCGGGTGCGCGTGCCGGCGCTCGCCCCTGCGCGCGCGCCGCTCGGCCGCCTGCTGCGGGTCGCGCCCGTGCTGGCCGGCGGCGAAGCGAGCGCCCTCGGGGAGCTTGGCCTCGACGATCGTCGCGCCGCCCTTCTTCACCGACGCGAACGCGTAGGTCTGCGCGCCGTCGCGGGCGAACCCCTCGACGTGCACCGCGTCGCCAGGCTCGAGCGTCGCCTTGGTGACGTCCTTGGCCGCGTGCGGCGGGATCATGGCGATCGAGCCGTCGTCGAGCAGCATGCCGGCGACCTTGCCGTGCGGCGTGACGAGCCACTGCGTGAACTTCGCGTCGACGCTCTTGCGCGCGCCGAGCTTCGCCGCCGGCGAGGCGGCGAGGGCCTCCGTGGTCGCCTGCGTGCCGTCGCCCTCCGAGGCGTTCGCGGCGCAGCCGGCGAGGGGGAGCGAGACCATCACGATCGCGAGGATGGAACGACGGAGCCACGTGTTCATCGGGGCACTCTCCTGGCGCGGCGAACGCCGACGCTGATGGCCGATGAAGCAGCCGCCGTGCCGTGAGAATTCGCCTGTAAATTGGGCAAATCGCGCGCGCCGCGGCGTCACGAATCGTGACGTCCGCCCGGATTCGCGACGCTCGGCCGCGGGATCTACGCCGTCAGATGGAGGCGCCGTCGGAAGGAGGCGCGGTCAGATCGAGGTGCCGTCCGCGTCGGTCGGCGGCTGCTCGGCGTCGGCAGACGCCGCGCGCACGTGCTCCTCGGGCGACTTCGCGTCGAACGGCTCGAAGCCGGAGCCGGTGCGATCGCCTCCGTCGAGGGTCGGCTCCGACGCGTGCGCGTACGGGCCGGCGACGCCGGCGAGCATGTCGTGCTCGGAGCGCTTGCTCCCGTCGGTCGAGAAGCGGAAGACGAACCAGTCGTCGTCGCCCACGGGCACCACCGCGCCGAGCTCGATCCGGCGCGGCACGCAGCCGAACCGCTGGTCCCACTGCAGCCAGTCGACGAGCCGCGATCGCGCGAGCGCCTCCTGCGTCGCGTACTCGGCCGGGAAGTCGGCCCGGCGACCGCGCTCGCTCAGCAGGGAGAACAGCTTGCCGCGCACCTCGTCGACCGCCGCGATCGGCCCGAAGAGCTTCGCGTCGAGCGCGTCGCCGCGCAGGAGCAACGAGCGCACGGCGAAGTAGCGCAGGCGCGCGTCGGAAAGCCCCGTCGCGCGCTCGAGGCTCTTGCGCATGGCGCCCCCGGGTACCGACCCGCCGAGGTCGAGCAGCAGCTCGGTCTCCCAGCGCAGCATGACGTACGCGCGCCCGGCGCCCCACGAGCCGCACGTGATCGGCTCCGGCCGTTGCGCCGGGGCGGCCCGATCGAGGTGCTCGTCGAGCTGCCGCTGGACGTCGTTGGCGTAGGGGGCGACCTCCTCGCGCGGCAGGGGACCGCGGTTGAGCATCGCGGTGAGCTCCGAGTACGCCTCGGTGCGCGCGCGCTCGTCGTCGCTGGCGATGCGGGCGAGCGGATGGCCCCGATCGCGGTGCGCGCGCGCGGCGTCCGCCGCGGCGTCGGCATGCGGGCGCGCGCCGCACGCGGCGGTGGTGAGGGCGAGGGCGACGGCGATCGCGCGGCCGAACATCTACGAGGTGGTGGCACCTCGCGCCTGCCGCCGCAACGCGCTGCCCGTGAAGGAGCGTGAACCGAGCCGGTGCTCGGGCGCGCACGCGCGCATCAGCGCGTGCGACGGGACGCGCCCGGCGGGACGGTCGACGCGGCCGAAGGGCCCGCCGGCGAGCGCGCCGACGGCACGCGGACGGGCGGCCTGGCATGAAGCCCCGACGCGTTCGGGTGCGAGGCCCGATAGGCGTTCAGGTACGGGATGATCCTGGTGTCGGCGTTGCCGATGTGATCGGGGAGCCACTCCATCAGGTAGCGGACGACCTCGCTCGCAGCCAACGAGGAGCGGCGGCGCGAGATCTCGAACTCGAACGTCTTGCGGCGGAAGGCGTCGTGCGCGGCCACGTGCGCGGGGAGCTCGGGGAAGCGCACCGTCCGCATCAGCTCCTCCTCGCGCCGGAAGTGCTCGTCGGCGTACGCGCGCAGCACGTTGATCGTGTCCTCCAGCACGTTCGTGGCCGCCCCGTCTCGGAGCGCCCGCAGCAGCGCATCGAGCGTCTGAAAGGCGAGCTTGTGGTCGAGATCGATCGCGTGAACGCCTATTTCGAAGCGTGCGCTCCAAGCCATGCCCATCCCCCTGGCCGGCGCCCCCGCGAGCGCGGTGGGCTTTCGACAGAATGAACGAGCCCGCCCGCCGAAGTCCAGTCGTGCCACCAAGCGCCGACTCCGCCGCATCTGGTGACTGCGCTTCGGCCGGGCCCCCGACGCCCCCCCCGCAAGTGTCCCGCGCTTCAGCAGCGACTCAGGGGCACCTGCCGATGTCGAGGCAGATGGGCGACGTCGTCGTGAACCCGGGGCAGCAGAGGTTGCTGCCGCACGCGGCGCACGGGCAGGTCGTGCAGAAGCCGGCCGGCGAGTAGGGCTCGCAGCCGCCGCGCACGCAGATCTCCGACGCGCCGCACGCGCGGCCGCAGCTGCCGCAATTGAGCTGGTTGGTCTGGGTGTCGACGCACGAATTGCCGCACTGGGTGAGCCCTGTGCCGCAGCCCGTCGCGCCGCACACGCCCGCGCTGCACACCTGCCCCGTCGCGCACGCGATGCCGCACCCGCCGCAGTTGAACACGTCGCTCTGCACGTCGACGCACGCTCCGTTGCAGCTCACCGAGCCCGGCGCGCAGCGGCACGCCCCCGCGATGCACGCCTGGCCGACGGCGCACGCGTGGCCGCAGCTGCCGCAGTTGCGCGGATCGCCCTGGAGATCGGCGCACTTGCCTCCGCACTGCGAACCGGCCGGGCACGAACATGCGCCGCTGATGCACGCCGGCGACGGCTGCGAGCAGGCCTGGCCGCACGCGCCGCAGTTGTTGGGGTCGGTGAGCGTGTCGGCGCATCCGCCGTTGCAGGAGACCGTGCCCGCCCCGCAGGTGCAGACGCCGGACACGCACGCGCCGCTCCCACCGCACGATTTACCGCACTGGCCGCACGCGGTCGGGTCGTTCGCGAGGTTCTTGCAGCTCCCGCCGCAGTTGACCTGCCCGGTGGGACACTGCCCGCAGGCGCCGTTCACGCACGCCATCCCTGTGCCGCACACGACGCCGCACGCGCCGCAGTTGTGCGGATCGTTCAGCGGATCGACGCAAATTCCCAAGCAGGTGAGCGCGCAGCCCGCGTCCGCCGCGGGCAAGGGGGAGGCGTCCGCGGCGTCGCGCGCGGCGTCGGCGGCGTCCGCACCGACCTCGCTCGCGTCGGCGGCGTCGCCGGTCCCGCCCGCGTCGCTCGCTGGCCCCACGTCGCCGACGATCGCGGCGTCGGCGGCGACCACCAGGCTCGTGCTGCCGCTGCACGCCATGAGCGCGATGGGCGCGAGCATGCAGCCGAAGAAGGACGCGCGGCGCATCGCGCCGTGGAAAGCGAACTTGAAGTTGGGCATGCAAGGACTCCTCGCGGCGCCGGCGTGGCCCGCATCTCACCACTTGGAGCGACCGGTCCGAGATCGTCATCGCCGTGGTCGCGGCGCCGCCGATTCGACTTCTTCCTTGAGGAGACTCGGGCGAATTTCCCGCTCACGCCGCAGCGCGCCTCTCGCTCGCTCGGCCGTGCAACGCGCCGGAGCGGCGCCTTTCATGCATACTATTGATGTTTTGCTGACATGATCGACAGGAGGTGAGTCATGCGCCTTCATGGATGGGCCTTCGCCCTCTTCGTCTCCGCCGTCGCGGTCGCGTGCGCCGACTCGACGAGCCCTCCGAGCGCGCAGCCGAGCGACTCCCCGAGCGACAGCGACGTGTCCACGAGCGCCACCGCCCTCGCCGCCGAGCGGGACGCCATCCTGTTCACCCGCGAGGAGGAGAAGCTCGCCCGCGACGTGTACAGCGCGCTCACAGCCAAGGCGCACCTGTTCGCGAACATCATCGTGAGCGAGCAGCAGCACCTGGATCAGGTCGGGCAGCTGATCGTCACCTACGGTCTGACCGATCCGGCGGCCGGCAAGCAGCCCGGAGAGTTCACGAACCCCACGCTGCAGTCGCTCTACGACGCGCTCGTCGCGACGGGCCAGTCGTCGGCGCTCGCCGCCCTGGCGGTCGGCGTCGAGATCGAGGAGCTCGACATCCGCGACATCAGCGGCTCGACCGTCGTGCACCCGGACGTCGCCAACGTGTTCACGAATCTCACGCGCGGCTCGCGCAACCACTTGCGCGCCTTCTACGCCGAGCTCACGTCGCGCGGCGGCAGCTACGTGCCCAAGTACCTCGACCAGGCCACCTTCGACGCGATCGTCACCTCGCCGACCGAGCATGGACCGACAGGGTGAGCGCGCGACGCGAGGCGATAGGAGAGAGCAACAGGGAGGGAAGAAGGGAAGGAGGTGAGAGCACCATTGTGTGCCAGTGGTGCACTGGTGATCACGAAATGGCCCGAGCGCACGAGGGGGAGCGTTGTTCGCTTCCCCTCGCGGGTCGGCTGAGGCGAGGCCGCGCGTCGGGGGAAGTCCGACCGCTCACGGGCAGTGGATCGGATCGGCGCTCGTGAGGGGCGTGAAGGATCCGTCGGCGGCGGGGCGTGTGAAGACGCACGTCTCGTCGACCGCCTGCGGGATGGGCGAGGTGACGTTGGCGAGGAAGTGCCCGCACCCCTTCGACGGCGAGCTCGCCGTGAAATTGTAGACGCCGTTCTCGACGGTGAGGTCGACCCCGAACACGGTCGCCTCCTTGGGCGTGATGAACGTCGCGACGTGCGCGGAGAAGAAGCCGCTCGGATCGACCGGGGTCGCGGGGATCGTCACGACCCCCCCGACGGTGTCGGACACGTTCGTCGCGCCCAGCTTCAACGCCTGGCGTGAGCCCTGCACGGTGACCGTGCCCCCGCCGCCGCTGGTGAACGTGAGGTGGAGCACGTCGTAGACCGCGGCGTTGATGTCGCCGGCGTAGCTCTGGTCGAGGCACACGTTCCACCAGTCGCCGGAGAAGCTGGCGACGCCCGCCTCGTCGAAGACGCTGCCTTCGAAGGCTGCGTCCGCGGCGTCGGCGCCGGTGTCGGGCGCCGAGGCGTCGATGAGCGAGCCCATGCGGCCTTGGAAGTCGGCGTAGTCCTTGGCGGGGTCGGCGCAGCCGGCCGTGACGATAAGGGCGCAAGCCGCGCCGAAACTCGGGTATGCAGACCGCATGTCGAGGGAACCCTATCGCACGCGGCGGCCGCGAACCACCCGCACGCGCCCGGCGGCCCTGGCCTTGGCGATCGGCCTCGTGGTCCCCGCGCTGGCCCCAGGTCGCGCCGCGGCGAGCGGCTTCCTGTTCACGCCGTTCGGCGGCGACGACGGCCAGCCGGCCATTGGCTCCGCCTATTCGGTCTATTTCAACCCGGCCGCGATCGGCGACACGCAGGGGACGCAGCTCGCTGTCGACGGCGTCTTCGCCTACCGCTACGCGCGCTACGACCGCCCAGCGAGCAGCTTGTCGCCGAGCCCGGGCAAGTCCGCGGCCGACCCGAAGTACATCGACGCGAACACCGGTGTCGCGACCGCCTCGGGCGTGCAGGCCGCCCCCTACCTCGGGATCACGACCGACTTCGGCAAGGCGCTCCCCATCTTCCTCGGCTTCGCGAGCTACGTGCCCGAGGGCGGGATGTCCTCCTTCGGCAAGATCGGTCGCTTCCAGAACGACCCCCAGGCGGCCGGCGCCTACGACGGCGTGCAGCGCTGGGCCCTGGTCTCGGGCTCGCAGGTCAGCTGGTGGAACACCCTCGCGGTCGGCACCACCATCCGGCCGATTCGTCTGAGCATCGGCGCCAGCGTCAGCCTCGTGCGCGACACGATGACGAGCCTCATCGCGCGCAACCGCGACGCCTCCGACAACCTCACGACGTCGACCGGCGTGCCGACCGAGGGGCGCAGCCTGCTCGACGTCGCGGGCACGCACCTCGCCGTCGGCGCGGGGATCTATTGGCGAACCGAGGACTCGGCGCTGCGACTCGGGCTGTCGTACATGAGCGCGCAAGGGCTGGGCGAGTCGCGTCTCAAGGGCACGCTCGACACGCAGTTCGGCGCTGGCGCGGCCGAGACGCAGGGCGCCGACATGCTCCAGCACTTCCCCGATGTGGTCCGGCTCGGCGCCGCCTACCGCGCCCTGCCGAAGCTCGATCTGCGCGTCGATGGCGAGCTGGTGCGCTGGTCCAACTTCGAGCACCAGTGCATCGTGCTGTCGGGCTCCGCGTGCAACCTCGCCCCCGACGGCGCCGAGATCGTGCCCCAGGGGGGCTCGACGCAGATCCTCCTCAACCTCTCGCGCAAGTGGCAAGACGCCTACGGCCTGCGCTTCGTCGCGGCCTGGCTCCCCGACGACGCGACCGAGGTCACGGCGGGGCTCGGCTTCGACACCTCGGCGATCCCCTCGCAGCAGCTCGATGCGACGTATTTCGACGCCTTCAAGCTCCTCGGCTCGCTCGGCGTCCGGCGCCGCATCGGCGCGCGCTTCTTCGCCGGCGCGACGCTCACGCAGATGAATTACATGCGCGTCGACAACACCGCGAACGCGACCTCGTACACCAACGCGATCCCCTCGCGCTCGCCGAGCAATGGCGGCATCTACAACTCCTCGATCACGTTCCTGGACGTGTCGATCGGCGCCAAGCTGTAGCGACCACGCAGGGGCGCGCGACGTTCGAAGAGGGCCTCGCCGCGCGCACCGCCGTGCTCGGCCGCCGATCCGGGTACGAACTTCGGGCGCGCGGTACTAGAGTGCCGCGCACCATGTCGGCCAATGCCCCGGTGAACCCGCCCCGTGGAATGCGTGACTTTCTGCCGGCCGAGAAGGCCGTTCGCGAGTCCACGCTCGCCGTGATCCGGCGCGAGTTCGCGCGCTTCGGCTACCAGGAGATCGAGACGCCGGCCATCGAGGAGCTCGATCGGCTGGTGGGGGAGCACGGAGGGGAGAACGAGAAGCTCATCTTCCGGATCCTCAAGCGCAACCTCGAGGAGGGGGCCAGCGAGTCGCAAGGGCTCGCCGACCTCGGTCTGCGCTTCGACTTGACCGTGCCGCTCTCGCGCTTCTACGCGACCCACCGCGCCAAGCTTCCGGACGTCTTCCGCAGCATCCAAATCGGTCCGGTCTGGAGGGCCGAGCGTCCCCAGAAGGGCCGCTTTCGGCAGTTCACGCAGTGCGACCTCGACATCCTCGGCGAGCCCTCCGTCATCGCCGAAATCGAGCTCGTCACCGCGACGCTGCACACGCTCTTCGCGCTCGGCATCGCCGACACGACGGTGCGGCTCAACGATCGTCGCATCCTCACGGCGCTGCTCCGGCACTGCGGCTTCCCCGCCGAGGAGTGGGGCCGCACGCTGATCGCGCTCGACAAGCTCGACAAGGTCGGCATCGCCGGGGTGCGCGCGGAGCTCGAGGCGCGCGGTCATGCGGCCGAGGCCATTTCGCGCCTCGTCGACGCGATGGAGCCGCTCGCAGCCGGGTCGATGGACCTCGCGGGGCTGAGCGCGTTCGCCGGCCGCTTCGGCGTCTCGGAGGAGCTGGTGGCGAACCTGTCGACGATCGCCGCCGGCATCGAGGGGACGAGCGTGCCGGGTCGCGTGGCCTTCGACCCCTCGCTCGTGCGCGGGATGGGCTACTACACGGGGCCGATCTTCGAGGTGCACCACCCCGCGGGCGCGGGCTCGATCGCCGGGGGCGGGCGCTACGACGGCATGATCGGCCGCTTCGCGGGGAGCGACACCCCCGCGTGCGGCTTCTCGATCGGCTTCGAGCGCATCATCGAGCTCGCGAGGCTCGAGGCGCCGGGCGCGACGCGTCGAATCGCGCTCGTCTACGCCTCGGAGGTCCCGCCCGCGCGCGTCGTCAAGCTCCAGTACGAGCTCGCCAGCCAGGGGCACGTCGTGCGCATCGTCGCGCGGCCGAAGAAACTCGCCAAGACGCTCGAGCGGCTGCTCGAGAGTGGATATGGGGAGTTCGCGTTCGTCGAGGCCGGCACGACGTCGATCGCGGAGCTCGCCTTCAAGCCGATTCGCTAGCGCTACTGCCCCAGATTCGAGGCTGGTTCCGATATTGGCGCGCTCGCACGACCGAAGGCCGATGGGAGCGCCGCGGTGTTGCTATCGATTCTGGCCGTGGCGGTCTACCTCGGGGCGCTCGCGTGGTTCTCGACGACGACGCCCCACTACTCGACGGGCAAGGCGTTCTACGCGCTGGGGCTGCTCCCCTGCTTCGGCGTGCTCGCGACAGCCGGCGCCGCGCCGCTCATGCACCACCCCTGGGCTCGCGCGGCGACGTGGGCGCTCGTCGCGACGTGGGCCGCGGCCTCCTTCGGCGCGTACTTCGTCGTCGGTTGATCTGCTCTGCGGCGCCTCGCTTCGCCACGCCGGCGCGACCCGCGCCTGCCGCCGCGTGCTAAGCACTGAGGTCCATGCTGGTCCTCGCCTTCGTGGGCGGCACGCTCGAGATCCGCGACGCCGGCGCGCACGCGGCCCTCTTGCCGAGCGCGTGCCAGTGGGATCCGCGCACGCGCTGTCACCGCGCGCCGGCCCTCGCCTACGCCGACGTCGTGCGCGCGCTGCACGCCGCGAAGGCCCCCTACGACGATCGTGCCCGCGGCTACGAGGAGCTCCCGCAGGGCATGCGCCTGCGCCGCGAGCCGCGCCCCTACCAGTCCGAGGCGATCGCCGCGTGGCGCGCCGCGCGCGGCCGCGGCGTGGTCGTGCTGCCCACCGGCGCCGGCAAGACGCACGTCGCGCTCATGGCGATCGACGACAAGCGTCGCAACGCGCTGGTGGTCACCCCGACGCTCGATCTGGTGCGCCAGTGGTACGACGCGCTGCGCACGACGTTCGGCCTGCCGGTCGGCCTGGTCGGGGGCGGCGAGCACGACGTGCGCGCGCTCACCGTCACGACCTACGACTCCGCCCACCTGCACATGGAGCACCTCGGCGCGCGCTTCGGGCTGCTCGTGTTCGACGAGGCGCACCACCTGCCGGGCGCCTCCTACGCGCTCGCCGCGCGCCTGTCGCTCGCCCCCTTCCGCCTCGGGCTGACGGCCACCCCGGAGCGCGCCGACGGGCGCGAGAGCGAGCTCGAGGAGCTGATCGGCCCGATCGTCCTTCGCCGCGACGTGACCGAGCTCGCCGGGGAGTTCTTGGCCGACTACGACGTCGAGACGATCGGCGTCGAGCTCACCGCCGACGAGCGCGCCGAGTACGATCACGAGCGCGCGCTCTACCGGGGCTTCGTCGCGCGCAACGGCATCCGCTTCGATCGGCCGCAGGGGTGGGGCGAGTTCGTCATGCTCTCGGCGCGCAGCGACGACGGACGGCGCGCGATGCGGGCCTACCAGCGCCAGCGCGAGCTCGCCTTCGGCGCGAAGAGCAAGCTCGAGGCGCTCGGCGAGCTGCTCGAGCTGCACCGGCTCGATCGCGCGATCGTCTTCACGCAGGACAACGCCACGGCCTACCGGATCTCGCGGCGCTTCCTGGTGCCGGTCATCACCCACCAGACCAAGGTGCGCGAGCGCAGCGAGATCCTCGAGGGGCTCTCGCAGGGCAGCTACGGCGCGATCGTGACCTCGAAGGTGCTGAACGAAGGGGTCGACGTGCCGGAGGCGAACGTCGCGATCGTCGTCTCGGGCAGCGGCTCGGTCCGCGAGCACGTGCAGCGGCTCGGGCGCGTCTTGCGCAAGAAGGGGGACAAGCGCGCCGTCCTCTACGAGCTCGTGACCGAAGCGACGAGCGAGCAGTACACGAGCCAGCGGCGGAGGGAGCACGTTGCTTACCGCTGATCTCGTCCAAGCGCGCCGCCGGAGCGGCAAGCTCCACCTCGCGCGCCTCTCGGGCAAGGCCCGCGCGCGCGCGATCGAGCTCGCCGAGCAGTACCTCGCGATCTTGCGCGCCCAGCGCGGCGAGGTGCGCGACGTCGTCGAGCCGGCGCTCGCGGCGGTGCCCACCTCGGCCTCGGAGCGCAAGCTCGCCCTCGGGCTGCGCAAGCTGCTCGACGACGCATGCAGCTGGGAGGCCGCCCCCGAGGTCGATCCGGCCGAGCTGCGCGCCGAGGTCTTCCACCGCGCGGCCGAGGCGCGCCGCGCCCTCGCCGACGAGGCGCGCTTCGATCGCGACGCGGTAGTCACGGAGATCGCGGGCGCGCGCGGCCTGTCGGTCGAGCAGCTCGAGCGCGCGCTCTTCGCCGACCTGCGCTCGGCGTTCCGCATGCTCGCCGCGCCGGGCGGCACCGCCGAGCAGCTCGTCGATCGCTACGAGGAGGCGCAGGCGCAGGCGGTCCTGCTCCGGGCGGTGCGCGTCGTCGTGCACGTCGACTGCGCCACCGCCGGCGAGGCGCGCGCGCTCTTCCGACGCCTCAAATTCCAGCGCCTCTTGTACCGAGTCCTCCCGCGCGTCGAGGACGAGCACGGCTATGACCTCGAGATCGACGGACCGTTCGCGATGTTCGAGGCGAGCACCAAGTACGGCCTGCAGCTCGCGCTGTTGCTCCCGGCGCTGCGCGACTGCCGCGCCTTCTCGCTCGAGGCCGAGCTGCGCTGGGGCAAGGAGCGCGAGGCGCTCACCTTCGAGACGAGCGGCGGCTGGGGGGTGGCCGAGGCGCCCGCGTCTACGCCCGGCGCGCCGGCCGACGAGTCGCTCCTGCCCGACGAAGTGGCCACTCTGCTCTCGCGCTTTCGGGCGCTCGAATCCCCCTTTCGCGTGGGGCTCGCGGGCGAGGTGCTCGACCTGCCGGGCGTCGGGCTGTGCGTCCCCGATCTCGTGTTCGAGCACGGCGAGACGCAGCGCCGCGTCTACCTCGAGGTGCTCGGCTACTGGAGCCGCGACGCCGTCTGGAAGCGCGTCGAGCTCGTTCGCGCGGGGCTCCCCCAGCGCGTGCTCTTCGCGGTCAGCGCGCGCCTGCGCGTGAGCGAGCAGGTGCTCGACGACGAGCTGCCGAGCGCGCTGTACGTCTACAAGGGGACGATGAGCGCGCGCGTGGTGCTCGAGCGGCTCGAGGCGCTCTCGCGCTGAACGTCCGGGGCACGCCGTCGCGCCTCGCTCACCGCCGCAGCTTGAACCGCTGGATCTTCCCCGTCGCCGTCTTCGGCAGCTCGGGCAAGAACTCGATCCAGCGAGGGGCCTTGTACGGCGCGATCGACCCCTTCACGAACGAGCGCAGCTGCTCGGCCAGCTCGGCGCTCGCGCCCCTGGCGTCCTTGAGCACGACGAACGCCTTCGGCTTCACCAGATGCTCGTCGTCCTCCTTGCCCACCACGGCCGCCTCGAGCACCGCGTCGTGCGCCGAGAGGGCCGACTCGACCTCGAACGGCGAGACCCAGATGCCGCCGACCTTGAGCATGTCGTCGGCGCGACCGCAGTAGGTCCAGTACCCCTGCGCGTCGCGCACGTAGCGATCGCCGGTGCGCGTCCACGGCCCCTGGAACGTCGCGAGGCTGCGCGCGCGATCGGCCCAGTAGGCGGTGCACGAGCTCGGGCCGCGCACCCAGAGCGACCCCTCGACGCCGTCGGCCGCGAGCTGGCCATCGTCGTCGAGCAGCTTGAGCTCGTAGCCCGGCACGGCACGGCCCGTGGTGCCGTAGTGGATGTCGCCGTGCACGTTCGACAGGAAGATGTGGAGCATCTCCGTCGAGCCGA
>JAJXTK010000776.1 GCA_021783935.1 Myxococcales bacterium
CCGTCGCGCCGGCGGCCGGGGCGCGCGTCGATCCTCGCGACGCTCGCCGGCCGGCCGATCCGCGGGCGCGTCCGGGTGGATCGACACGCGCGCGAGGTGATCGAGCCGCTGCCCCTGCTCCGATGCGTGCGACGCGATCACGCCGTGATCGCCGTGCGCGCCCGACGCGGCCTCTTCGTCTGCGCGCCACGGCTCGTCGACGCGCGCCGCGCGGGCGAGGTCCTCTGGGCTCGGCTCGCCTGCGACGGCGCCGTCGGGGCAGGGGGCGGCGAGCAGCGCGTCGAGATCGGCCGGCAGCTGGGTGGCCGCGTCGAGCGCGCCGAGCGTGCCCGCGAGCCAGCGCTCGTCGTCCTCGGCCGACGGGGGCGCAGCGAGCGCGTTCACGAGCGCGCGATCGAGCGGATCTCCGGCCACGCTCACCGCCCACCCCCCCTCTTGCCGCGATCGCCGCCGAGCTCGTCGACCACGTCCTCGAGACCCCGCCCGCGAAGCCCCTCGCGCAGGCGCTTCCTCGCCTCGTGCACACGCCAAGCCACCGTGCCCGGCGAGCACCCCAGGATCTCGGCCGCCTCCTCCTGCGCGACGCCGTCGACGCACACGAGCAAGAGCGTCGCACGGAGCCCCTCGGACAGCGCGTCGAGCTCGTCGAGCAGGGCGCGCGCCACGCGCTGACGATCGATCACGCGCCCGGCGTCGGTCGGGCCGCCCGGTCGTTCGACGAGCGCCCCTTCGAGCCCTGCGTCGTCGATGTCGACGTGGCGTCGGACGGCGAGCGAGCGCGCGCGGTTGAGCGATAGGTTCACGGTGATCCGATAGATCCAGGTGAAGAACTCGCTGCGTCCGTCGAAGCGCGCGAGGGCCTGCTGGGCGCGCACGAACGCCTCCTGGGCGACGTCGTCGGCGTCTGCGTGGCCCCGGACGAGCTGGCGGGCGAGGTTGCGCACGCGCGGACCGTAGCGGCGGACGAGCTCGCCGAACGCGGCGCGATCGCCGGCGCGGGCGCGGTCCACCAGGTCGCGATCGCTGAGCACGCGTTCGTCTTGCGCCATGCGCTGCGCGGCCTGTGGGACACGCCCGGTAGAACCGCGCGCGCAGCATAGCTTGGTCGCCGCGGCCGCGGATCCGCGCCGATTGCAAGGGTCCGATCCCAGTGGAAGCGAGGCCTCCGCGGCGCCGTGCAACGATTTCGTAGCCGCGCGCGCGCCCCTGACGGCCGTGTCGCGGAGGACCGCGCTCGGGTCGGCGTGCGCGAGGTGGACGCGCCCGACGCGGGTCGCTACCTATGCGGCGAATGTACTTCCAGGACATCATCCTCAAGCTGCAGGGGTTTTGGGCCGAGCGCGGCTGCCTGATCGTGCAGCCCTACAACTCGGAGGTCGGCGCGGGCACGTACAACCCCGCGACCTTCCTGCGCGCGCTCGGGCCCGAGCCGTGGAACGTCGCGTTCGTCGAGCCCTCGCGCCGGCCGACCGACGGGCGCTACGGCGAGAACCCGAACCGCATGCAGCAGTTCCACCAGTTCCAGGTGATCCTGAAGCCGAGCCCCATCGACATCCAGCAGACCTACCTCGACTCGCTCGTCGCGCTCGGCACCAACCCGCTCGAGCACGACCTGCGCTTCCTCGAGGACGACTGGGAGTCGCCGACGCTCGGCGCTTGGGGGCTCGGCTGGCAGGTCTGGATCGACGGGCTCGAGATCTCGCAGTTCACCTACTTCCAGCAGGTCGGCGGCTTCGACTGCAAGCCGGTGAGCGGCGAGCTCACCTACGGCCTCGAGCGCATCGCGCAGTACCTCCAGGACGCCGAGACGATCTACGACGTGGAGTTCGCCAAGGGGGTGAAGTACGGCGAGATCTACCAGCGCGCCGAGTGGGAGTGGTCGACGTACAACTTCGAAGAGGCCGACGTCGACAAGCACTTCGCGACCTTCGACTTCTGCGAGTCGGAGGCCAAGCGGCTGCTCGGGCGCGGCGCCAAGGTCGTCAAGGAGAAGAGCAAGGATCGCGAGACCGAGCGCGTCGTGCTCGACCCGAAGGCCGCCCTCGTGCTCCCCGCCTACGACTTCGTGGTCAAGGCCGCCCACGCCTTCAACGTGCTCGACGCGCGCGGCGCCATCGGGGTCACCGAGCGTCAGCGCTTCATCGGCCGGGTGCGCGCGCTGGCCCGCGGCGTCGCCGAGGCCTACCTCGCGCAGCGCGAGGCGCTCGGCTACCCGCTCCTCAAGGCGGCCAAGCAGGCGGCCGAGTAGTCAGCCGCCGGCGCCGTCTTCCCCAGCGTCGGGCGCTGCCGCGCACGCGTCGAAGCCGCCGGGGGTCGTCGCGTCGCGCATGCACCGGTAGATCGCCGAGGGGAGCTTGCGCCCGACGCACTTCTTCTCGATCCACTCGTCGATGTCCGCCCGCATCTTGCGGCGCACCTCGGCCTCGACCTCGAGCCGCGCGTTCGCGTCGACCGACGTCGGCGCCCCGCCGTCGCGCAGAAGCTCTTCGTCGACGGCGTTCTCGACGAAGCGGTTGGTCAGCTGCTCGCAGTCCTTGTGCGAGAGCACGCGCACGTCCGAGTAGCCGACGCCCGGGCCGACCGGCGGCATCGCCGGCTTCTTCTCGTCCTCGCAGGCCAAGAGCGCGAGCAGGACGACGAGGGGCGCGCTCGTCGCGATCGCGCGCGCCGCGAGGCGAGGGGCTAGTCCAGGCATTTGAAGAACGCGGCCTCGTCGGCGGCCTTCTGGAGGCAGTCGCGCGTGCCGCGCGA
>JAJXTK010000115.1 GCA_021783935.1 Myxococcales bacterium
ATCGTGCGCGCCTGCTGCGACCTCGAGACCGACACGCGCGGCAACGTCATCGGCTACGAGCGCCGCAACTGCGCCTGTGGCGACACGAACGCGAACGGCGACGGCGGGGGCTGCACGCCCGCCCGCGGAACTTCATACGTGGAAGGGAACGGACATGGGGCTCCGAGGAGCGCTCGAATGGCTCGTCGCGCGCGCGACGTACCCCGCGATCGTCGTGTCTTCGCTGCTGCTCGCGACCGAGCTGATGCGGCACGGCGCCACCGCCGGGATGACGACGTCGATCGTGTTCGTCGTGGTCTTGCTGGCGACCGCGGTCCTCGAGCGGATCCGCCCGCACGAACCCGTCTGGAACGCTCGGCTGCCCGAGCTGCGGCAAGACGCCGCGTACCTCGTGCTCGCCAGCGTGCTGCAGTCGGCCGGCAAGTTCGTCGGGCAGCTTCTCGCCGTCGGCGTGTCGCTCGTGGTCCTCGAGCTGCTCGGCGGGCGCACATGGCTCGTCGGCGTGCCGCTCTGGGCCCGCGTCGGCGTCGCTCTGTTGCTCTCCGATCTCGCCAAGTACGCGCTCCACCGGCTCGCGCACGAGCGGCCGTGGTGGTGGCGATTCCACGCTGAGCATCACGCGCCGACGCGCATGTACTCGCTCAACGCGACGCGCCTTCACCCGGTGAACCTGCTCTGGAACGTCGCCCTCGACGCCGCGGCGCCCGTGCTGCTCGGGCTCGACGCGCGCGCCGTCGTCCTCGTCGCGGTCTTCCGCGGGACCATCTCCGTGCTCCAACACGCGAACGTGCGGCTCGTGCTCGGACCCCTCGACTGGATCTTCTCGACGCCGGCGCTGCACCAGTGGCACCACTCCGCGGCGCTCGGCGAGGCCAACTCGAACTACGGGTCGACGTTCATCCTCTGGGACGTACTGTTCGGCACGCGCCATCTCCCGTGCGCGCGCCGCGCGCCGGTCGCGCTCGGTCTCGCCGACGGGGCGCCGCACCCGCGCGGCCTCCGGCACCAGCTCGTCTGGCCGTGGTGTGCTTCGCGCGCGAGCTCCTGTCGCAGTCTGCGCGGCTGGCAGCCGACCGCTGATGGCGGGGACGTAGCCACGTGACGCCCGGCGCGGAAGGGCGTGCGATCGCCACTCGATTCGCTGCGTCCTTCTGCCCGAGGTCGCGTCTTCCTCTGCAAGGAGACCCAAGATGACCCTGACCGCGACCCCGCCGAAGACCCTGCAAGCGCACATCCCTCAGACCGAGATCCCGAACGTCTACGGACGCATCGCGCGCGTCTACGACCTCTGGGCCGCCCTCACCGAGCGCAAGGCGCGCAACGCCTGCCTCGACGCCGCGCGCGTGCGCGACGGCGAGCACGTCCTCGAGGTCGCCGTGGGCACCGGCCTCGCCTTCCGCGAGCTCGTTCGTGCCAACCCCTCCGGTGTCACCGAAGGGATCGACCTCACCGAGCCGATGCTCGCCCGCGCGCGCGCGAAGGTCGCGAGTCTCCCCGGGCAGCATCGCCTCCGCGTCGGCGACGCGCACGCGCTCGACTTCGGCGACGGGACGTTCGATGTGCTCGTGAACAACTACATGTTCGACCTCCTGCCCGAGGCCGACTTCGCGCCCGTCCTCGCCGAGTTCCACCGCGCGCTCAAGCCAGGCGGCAGGCTCGTGCTCGTCAACATGGCGCACGGCGCCTCGCTCGGGACGCGCCTCTGGGAGCTCGTGTACCGCGCGAGCCCCGCGCTCCTCGGCGGCTGCCGCGGCGTGTCCCTCGTGCCCCACCTCGAGGCGGCGGGCTTCCGCGAAATCGCACGGAGCTACCTTTCCGAGCTCGGATTCCCGTCCGAAGTCATCACCGCTCGGCGCTGAAGCGACGCGATCGGGGCACGTCTCAGCGCGGCGGATCACCGCAGGATGCCGGTCACGATCAGATCGATGGCCTCGTCCGGCGTGAGCCCGTGCGCGAGCAGCGTCTCGAGCTGCGCCTGATCCACGGTGCCGACGGCCGCCTCGTGCGTGACCTTCGCGAGCGGGTGCGAGACCTCCACGATCGGCTCGGCCCTCGCGACCGCGCGATCGCGCACGAGCTCCATGCAGTCCATGTGGCCGCGGGCCCCCTCGGCGCACCCCCGCGTGATGCCGATCACCGCGGCCCGCGCGTCGTCTGCGAGCGCGACGCGGGTCTTCACGAGCCCGCGCGACGCCCGCCCCGAGAGCACGAGCTCGTCCTCGATGCGGACGTCGTCGTGTCCGCGCGCGGAGACCCTCGCCGTCACCTCGGCGACTCCGTTCGCGCCGACCTCGATGCGCTGCGCGATGCGAAGTCGACCGACGCCGCCCTGCAGGAGCGAGAAGTCGGAGACGTAGTGGGCCCCTTCGGCGACGCGCACGTCCAGGGTGGGCGAAACGACGATGCCGCCGATCGGACCGTGGAAGTGCCCCTCCGAATATCGCAACGTCGCATTCGCGCCGACCTCGACGACGGCGTCCATCGTGTGCTCGGCCTGTTCGGCATTGGGAAACAGGCAGTGCGCGAGGAGCCGCGCCGACGCGCCCTCGCCGATGCGCACCCGAATGCGCAGGCGCTGGATCTCCCTCGCCTGCAGGAAGCCGATGCACGTGTGGATCGTCGGGACCACAATCGCTCCGGGCGCGACCACGATCTCGGCAACGGCGATCTCGCCGTCCTTGTCGGCGCGCACTTCGACGCCGGGGATCCCCTGAACGCTCAGGACCTCGTGCCCGTCGAGGAGGAGGTGCGGCGTCGTCGGGTCGGCGAGCGTCGCCGCGTCGGGGACGAACGACGAGATGACCTGCAGGAAGCGCTTGGAGCTCACGCTCATCGGCATGCCTCTCCGTCGCAGACGACGCAGCGTCGCGCCCGGTATCGGGCGACCACCTCGCGTACGTCTCCGGTGCAGACGAGCCTTCCGCCGCAGAGGTACGCGGCACGATCGGCGATCTGCGCGATCGCATCGACGTGCGTGATGACGAGCACCGAGCCGCCGGCCTCCCGCAGATCGCGGATCACCTGCGCGATCTCCTCGACGGAGGCGAGGTCGATGCCGGCTGCGGGGTCGTCGAGGATGGCCAGCGCGGGGCGCATCGCGAGGATGGACGCGAGCTCGATCCGCTTGCGCTCGCCGCTCGACAGCGTCTTGTCGAGCATCCGATCGAGGTAGGCGTCGGGTGCGAGTCCCACCCGCTGCAGCGCCTCCGCGAGCGGGATGACGCGCTCGAACGCCGCGCGGCCGAGTGAGAGGTAGTCGTGGACGCGCAGCCCCTCGATGCGGGCCGGCTCCTGCCACGCCATCGTGATCCCGAGCCGGGCGCGCTCGTGGATCGCGAGCGAAGCCAGATCCTGGCCTCGGAGGCGCACCGAGCCCGAAGACGGCGCGTAGCCGGAGCAGCCCATGACGATTCGCGCGAGCGTCGTCTTGCCCGTGCCATTCGCACCGACGAGCGCCACGATCTCTCGCTCGCCGATCGTGAGATCCACGCCGTCGAGGATCGTCCGACCGTCGGCGCGAAAGCCGACGTGGTCGATCTCGAGCAGCGGCGCGGCGCGCTCCATCGCGCCCAACGGGCTCATGTCCTCTCCCTTCGGCGGATGAACCGTGTCGAGCTACTGCGCGCGCAGCTTCGCGCCGAGCTCCTTGAGGAACCGCTTGGTCTCCTCGCGGTCGGGGAACGTGATCGCGTCGTTCGGGCACGAGGCAGCACAGCGGTTGCACAGCACGACGCAGTTCATCGGGTTCGCCACGGCGACCTTCTGCTCCGCCTCGTCGAGCGCGTAGACGCCGTTCGGGCAGAAGCTCACGCACTCGCCGCAGCCGATGCAGGCCTCCAGGTCGACCCGAGGGGCCCACGGGATCTGCTCGCGCGGGATCCCGAGGTAGGTGCGGGCCTGCGGGCTCATGTCAGGCCCCCTTGGCCGCCACGCCCGCGCTCGTCGCTCCGTCGCCGAGAGCCTTCTCGATCTTCGTGTAGACCGCGTCGGTCGTCTGCTGCGACATGTTGACCGGCACCCAGTGGTCCGCGTCCATCGGCACGCCCGCCAGGCGGAAGCCCTCGGCGAGCAGCTTCTCTTGACGCTTCTCCGGGCAGGCGGCGGTGATGGCCTGCAGGTCGGGCGAGAGCAGCCTCCCCATGAGCCGCTCTCCGTCCTCCTCGCAGAGCCGCGGATGCAGCGCCATGCACTCGACCTTCTCGCCGAGCTCGAGGCGAACCCGTTCCGCGAGCGTCCAGAAATCGATGTTGCCCATGCTGGGGCAGGCCCCGCTGCAGGTGCAGATCAGCAGCGCCTTCTTCGACGGCTTCGCCATCTCGGCTATGGTCTCCTCCTTTCGGAGTCGGACTGTCCACGTGCGGCGAAGAGGCTCTCCGCGCGGTCGTGCGAGAGTGGAGCCAATCGCGTGCCAGAGCGTCGGCCTGCGCACGCCAGAGCGCCGGGCGCGGCGGTAGCACGCTCGCTTAGCGGCAGTTGACGATGCGCGCTGGGCAGCGCGCCGCACGTCCACGGGTCCGGGAAGCCCGGAGCGCCTCGGCCGTAAGGAGGGAGCTCGGAGCGGCCGACCTCCTGCTTGTGCAAGCCTCATGTGCTCGAACCGCCGCACCGTCTGCGTCCGGGCGCACCTTTCCCTCCGCGCCCCGCGCCCGCCCGACGCTTGACCCCGGCCGTTTCGATCATATCGTCGATTGGCGATTGAGTCGAAGATGCCCGAACCGACGAGGCCGCGCGCGCTGCCCTCGCGTCGATGGAGCCACCCACCATGATCCCAGTTTCGACCCGGATTCTCTTCTTCGCTGGCAAGGGAGGCGTCGGCAAGACGTCGACCGCGAGCGCGACCGCCATCGCCCTCGCCGATGCGGGCAAGCGCGTCCTGCTCGTCAGCACGGATCCGGCCTCGAACCTCGACGAGGTGCTCGGCGTGACGCTCGCCTCGACGCCGAGACCAGTCCCGAGCGTGCCGCGCCTCTCGGCGATGAACATCGACCCCGAGCAGGCCGCGAAGGAGTACCGCGAGCGCGTCGTCGGCCCGTACCGCGGCGTGCTCCCCGCGGCCGCCGTCGCCAGCATCGAGGAGCAGCTCTCGGGCGCGTGCACCGTGGAGATCGCCGCCTTCGACGAGTTCTCGAAGGTCCTCGGCGACCCCGCCGCGACCGCGAGCTTCGACCACGTCATCTTCGACACCGCGCCGACCGGTCACACGCTGCGGCTGCTCGAGCTCCCCTCGGCCTGGTCAGACTTCATCGAGACGAGCGTCGGCGGCACCTCGTGCCTCGGCCCGCTCTCGGGGCTCAATGCCCAGAAGGCGCTCTATGCGGCTTCGAACGCGGCGCTCCGCTCGGCGACGCAGACGACGATGGTGCTCGTTGCGCGCCCCGAGCGCGCTTCGCTCGAGGAGGCCGAACGGACGCGCGCGGAGCTCGCGCCGCTCGGCGTGACCAACCTCCTGCTCGTCATGAATGGCGTCTTCCACGCGACGGACACGACCGACGCGGTGGCGAACGCCTTCGAGCGGCGCGGCCGGACGGCGCTCGAGGCGCTGCCGGCGGGGCTTTCGGCGCTGCCTCGCGTCGAGGTGCCGCTCCTCCCCTTCGGACTCGTGGGCATCGATGCGCTCCGTGAGCTCTTTCGAGCAGACCGATCGGCGACACGCGGCCCCGAGCAGGCGAAGCTCGACACGCCGGGCTTCGCCGCCGAGAGCCTCGACGCGCTCATCGAGAGCATCGCGGCGCAGGGGCACGGCGTGGTGATGACGATGGGCAAGGGCGGCGTCGGCAAGACCAGCGTGGCCGCGCGGATCGCCGTCGAGCTCGCCGATCGCGGTCATCAGGTCATCCTCACGACGACCGACCCCGCCGCGCACGTCGAGGACGCCGCGCGCGGGCGCCACGGGAACGGGCGCCCCAAGACGCTCACCGTCACCCGCATCGATCCCGAGCTCGAGACGCGTCGCTACACCGAAGAGGTCCTGGCGACCGCCGGCAAAGATCTCGATGCCCAGGGCCGTGCGCTTCTCGCCGAGGATCTCCGCTCGCCGTGCACCGAGGAGATCGCCGTGTTCCGCGCCTTCGCCGACACCGTCGCGCGGGGCGAAGACGGCTTCGTCGTGATCGACACGGCGCCCACTGGTCACACGCTCCTGCTGCTCGACGCCGCCGAGTCCTACCACCGCGAGGTGCTTCGCAAGCCGAGCGGCAACCCTGAGGCCGTCAAACAGCTGCTGCCGCGGCTGCGCGATCCCGCGTTCACGCGGGTGATCCTCGTCACGCTGCCCGAAGCGACGCCGATCCACGAGGCGATGCAGCTCGAACGCGATCTCGCCCGCGCCGGGATCAAGCCCTCCGCCTGGGTCGTCAATCAGTGCCTGACGCCGCTGAAGGTCAGCGATCCGGTGCTTCGATCGCGCCAGGCGCACGAGGCGCCGTTCCTGTGGGAGCTCTCGCGGCACGCCACGAAGACCGTGCTGGAAGCCTGGCGCGACGCCGGCTCGGCGTAGGCGTGGAGCGGCCGAACACGTTGGGACCGTCGAGACGAGACACCCCCACTGGGTGTGGCGACTCGCGCGAGCAACTTTGGGGAAGTGCGCCAATGGCGTGCCAGAGAAGGCCCACGGCAGTCCGTCGGCGCGACGGCAGCAAGGCTCGGCTAGCGGCGGTTTGCGATGTGACGGGCAAATCGCCGCGCGTTTGTGCCCTGCGGGTGCCGGCACGCCTCTGCCGCCCGAAGCCGACCCGGAGTGGCCGGAATCATGCTTCTGCTGCCTTCATGCGGCCAGCACCGGCTGCGTCCCCGCGCCCGGCTCCCTGCGCATCACGCGCAGCTGAGGTTGACCCCAGCCACTTTGTGTATATCGTCGATTAGCGATTGCATGCGCGCGCTGATGCACGGGCGATGGAAGACCTCGGGGACAGAACGACCCCTCATCGAGGAGAGCTGCAATGGAGAAGACGAAGGACGCGACGCCGAAGAAGAAGGGCTTCTTCGCCACGCTCAAGGAGTCGATGACGAAGACGAGCGAGGGCTGCGGCCCCGCTTGCGGGTGCCACACCGAAGAGAAGAAGGACACGGCCAAGGACGGCGAGTCCTCCGATCAGGCCGCGCGGGGAGCCAAGAAGTAGAGCCGTAGGGATCGCGGCCTGATGAGGCCCGGCGAGGCGCGCCATCCCGCGAAAATCCTCGGCGACGAAGGAGTCATCATGTCCGACGCTGAAGCGGCCCGAAGCGAGCGCAACCGAGAGATCCTGGTCCTGTCGCTCGTGCCGGTACTGGTGCTTGCCCTGACGATGGCGAGCTGGGGACTCGCGCACTGGAAGATCGGTCCGGTGATCGTGAACGCGATCCCGGCACTGCTCGCCGTGCTCCTCGGAGGGCTCCAGCGCTTCATCTCCGGGGTCAAAGACGCCCTCAGGGGCAAGATCACGACCAACGTCTTCATCACCGTGGCGTTGGCCGTGACGATCGCGGTCGGCGAGTTCCGGCCAGCGGCGGTCATCATCCTGATCATGGCCGTGGTCGGGGCGCTCGAGTCGTACACCCTCGACAAGAGCCGCCGCAGCATCCGCGATCTGCTCCATCTCACTCCGCCGACGGCCAGGGTTCGACGAGGCGATGAAGAGGTGAGCGTTCCGGTGGCCGAGCTACAGGTGGGCGATGTCGTGCTCGTGCGGCCGGGCGAGCGCATCCCGGTCGACGGCGTCGTCACCGCGGGGTCCGGAACGGTCAATCAGGCGCCGATCACCGGCGAATCGATGCCCGTCGAGAAGCTCCGAGGGAGTGAGGTCTTCGGCGGCACGCTCAACGAAACGGGGCGCCTCGAAGTGCGCACGGCGAAGATCGGCAGCGACACGACGCTCGCACGGATCGTCCACCTCGTCGAAGAGGCCCAGGGGACCAAGGCTCCGATCCAGGGTATCGCCGACCGCTTCACCGTCTGGTTCCTGCCGACCGTCCTCCTGCTTGCGATCATCGGCTACGTCACCACTGGGAACGTGAAGGTGGCGGTCGCGATTCTGCTCGTCGCCTGCCCGTGCGCCTTCTCCATCGCCACGCCGACTGCTGTGACGGCCGGCATCTCGAACATGGCGAGACGCGCGGTGCTCATCAAGGGCGGCATCTACTTCGAGCTGGCGGGTAAGATCGACGATCTTCTCGTCGACAAGACCGGCACGCTCACGCTGGGGAGCCCCAGGGTGGTCGAGGTGGTCGGCGCGGCGGGCATCGCCGAGGATGAGGTGCTCGCGCTCGCGGCGGTTGCCGAGAAGTTCTCGGAGCACCCTCTGGCGAAGTCGGTGATGCAGCGTGCCGCGCAGCGCCGGCTCACCGTGCCCGACCCTGACGAGTTCAAGATCGAGGTCGGCATGGGCGTCAGCGCGAGCCGAGCCGGCGCCCGCATCCTCGTCGGCAGAGCAGACTTCCTGGAAGCGCGCGGCTGCAACGTGTCCGCGCGCCTCGCCGACGAGCTAGCAGCGCAGGCGGAGCGCGGTCGCACCGCGATCTTGGTGGCGCGCGACAGTCAGGCGGTCGGCCTGGTGGCGATCGCCGACGAGATTCGCCCCGAGACTGCGCAGGCGATCGCGGCACTCAAGGCGCTGGGATTGCGACGAATCACCATGCTCACCGGCGACAACCCGAGAGTCGCACAGGCGGTCGCCACGCAGATCGGCGTGGACGACTTCCGCGCCGGCCTGCTGCCCGAGGACAAGCAGCGGGCGGTAAGGGAGATCCAGGCCCAGGGTCGCAAGGTCGCGATGGTGGGCGACGGCATCAACGACGCCCCGGCGCTCGCCCTCGCCGATGTTGGCATCGTGATGGGCGCTGCGGGCACCGACGTTGCGATCGAGGCCGCGGACGTGACGCTGATGAGCGACGACCTGGGCCGCGTGGTGGACTTCGTACAGATGTCGAGGATGGTGCTGCGACGCATCAGGCTGAACATCTTCTTCTCCATCATCTACAACGCCGTAGGTCTCGTGCTGGGCACGCTAGGGCTACTGACCCCGGTGGTGGCGGTGCTGTTCCAGGAGGGCGGCTGCGTCACCGTGGTACTGAGCTCGACGCTCCTGCTGTGGGCGAAGACCAAGCGGATCTCGGACCTCGCCCCGCTCGTCGCGCGCGAGCGCGAGGCAGGACCTCCTCGCGGAGGCACCGCGGTCGTCGAGCATCGTCTCGCGAAGGGGGCATGAGCCGCCGCCCGATCCCACGCGCAGAGGGCTCGCGCGTGATGCTTCAAGGGCATCCTGTTCATCGTCTCGCCGCGGGCGGGCCTGCGAGACACCCGGGCGCCGTGTCGCTCCTCCCAACCGATGCCCCATGCGTGTCCACCTTGACATCACAGACGCAGCTACTATCGTCGATTAGCGATGACTAAGGCGTCAGCGAACGAGCATTGCGGAGCGCCCCCCGAGCAGGCCGACCTTCGACCGATCGAGGGGGCCGAGGCCGACGAGGAGCTCGCCACGCTCGCGAAGGCCGTCGGGCACCCGGCGAGGGTGCAGATCCTGCGTCTCCTGGCGCGCAAGACTGCCTGCATTTGCGGCGATATCGTCGACGAGCTCCCCCTCGCGCAGTCGACGGTGTCGCAGCACCTGAAGGTCCTCAAGGAAGCAGGGCTGATCCGCGGCGAGGTCGACGGGCCACGCGTTTGCTACTGCCTCGAGCCGCGCGCCCTCCGGCGCTTCAAGGCGCTGGTCGGCGGGCTCTGAGGCCTCGCCGTCCATCGTGCTGCACCGATAGCTACCAGAGGTAGTCTCCATGAAGACGAGCGAGAAGTTGTGGGCAGTCGGCCTCGTGGCGGTCGTGGTCGGGGTGCCGCTCGCCCTGAAGCACCGGAGCTCTGCGCGCCCCGAGAGCGCGCGCCCCGACACCTCGACCACCTGCCGGGGCGGCGCCGTCTCGTCGAACGGCGTCTGCGGCCCGACTTCGAGCGTCGCGGCGTCCGCGTCGCTGGCCGTCGCCGCGCGCCCGCTGCCGAAGCTCATCGATCTCGGCACCAAGACCTGCGCGCCGTGCAAGGCGATGCTCACCGTGCTCGATGAGCTGGAGAGCGGCTACCCCGAGCAGCTCGCCGTCGAGTTCATCAACGTGCAGGAGAGCGAGGGCGCGTCGGAGAAGTGGAAGGTCGACGTGATCCCCACGCAGGTCTTCCTCGGGAGCGACGGCCGCGAGCTCTATCGGCACGTCGGCTTCTTCTCGAGCGACGCGATCGTGAAGAAGTGGGGCGAGCTCGGCTACGCGCTCACGCGCAACCCGAACGCGCACTGAGCGGTCGACCGAGCCATGGACCAGATCTTCGCCCGCTTGAGCGTCGCCCTTGAGGGCTCCGCGCTGATCGCCCTCTTCGCCGCGCTCGCGTGGGGCGTGCTCAGCGTGATTCTGAGCCCGTGTCACCTCGCGACGATCCCGCTCATCGTCGCCTTCGTCGGCGGCGGCAGCGTCGGCCAGCCGCGGCGGCGCGCGATCGTCCTCTCGGGCGCGTTCGCGACCGGCATGTTCATCGCGCTCGCGTTGGTCGGCGTGGTCTTCGCCGTCGCCGGGCACGCGCTCCAGCGCTATCGCGCGTGGGGGAGCTACGCGACCGCGGTCATCTTGATCGCCGCTGGGCTCAGCCTCCTCGGGCTTCTCCCCAGCAACTTCCAGGGGCTCAAGCCGTGGGCCCCCGAGCGCAAAGGCGCGCTCGCCGCGCTCGCCGCAGGCCTCTTCGTCGGCATCGGCCTCAGCCCCTGCACGCTCGCGTACGTCGCGCCGGTCCTGGGCGTCACGCTCGGGGCGGGGGCGACGCACGCGACCTTCGGCTGGGTGCTGCTCCTCGCCTTCGCGCTCGGTCACTGCTCCGTCGTCGCCGTCGCGGGCGTGTCGACCGGGATGGTGCAGCGCTTCCTCGACTGGAACGAGCGCTCGCGCGGCGCGCTGGTGCTCAAGAAGGTCTGCGGCGGGCTGCTGTTGGTCGGAGCGGCGTCGCTCTTCTACACGGCGTAGGCGTTACAGGTACGTCGGAGGGATTGGCCATGAAGGACGTGAAGGTGCTCGGCTCTGGGTGCGCGAACTGCGAGGCGACCTACAAGCTCGTCGCGGAGGTCGCGAAGGCGAAGGGGGTCGAGATCCAGCTCCAGAAGATCTCCAACATCCAGGAGATCATCACCTTCGGGATCATGGCGACGCCGGGCGTCGTCGTGGACGGCAAGGTCGTCCACTCGGGCGGCATGCCGTCGCGCAGCAAGGTCGAGAGCTGGCTCTGACCCGACACGCGCACGCTCGTCATCCGCCCTGGAGGGCTGACCCATGGACCCGAACACCGCCGGCGTCGCGAAGAAGCTCTCGTTCCTCGATCGCTACCTGACGCTCTGGATCTTCTCGGCGATGGCCGCGGGCATCGCGCTCGGCTTCGGCGCGCCCGGCGTGACCAAGTCGATCGAGCGCATGAGCGTCGGGACGACCTCGATCCCGATCGCGGTCGGGCTCATCCTGATGATGTTCCCGCCGCTCGCGAAGGTCCGCTACGAGGAGCTCGGCGAGGTCTTCCGCAACAAGCGCGTGCTCGTGCTCTCGCTGGTGCAGAACTGGATCGTCGGGCCGCTGCTGATGTTCGGGCTCGCCGTGCTCTTCCTGCGCGACAAGCCGGAGTACATGATCGGGTCGATCATCATCGGCCTCGCGCGCTGCATCGCGATGGTGATCGTCTGGAACGATCTCGCGAAGGGCGACACCGAGTACTGCGCCGGCCTCGTCGCGCTGAACTCGATCTTCCAGGTGCTGTTCTTCTCGGTCTACGCCTACTTCTTCGCGACGGTGCTCCCCCGCTGGCTCGGGCTGCACGGAGCCGTGGTGAACATCACGATCGGCGAGATCGCCAAGAGCGTGGGCATCTACCTCGGCATCCCGTTCGCCGCAGGCTTCCTCACGCGCACCGTGCTCGTGAAGGCCAAGGGGCTCGACTGGTACCACACGCGGTTCGTGCCGCGGATCAGCCCGATCACGCTGGTTGCGTTGCTCTTCACGATCGTCGTGATGTTCTCGCTCAAGGGCGAGACGATCGTGCAGCTGCCGTTCGACGTCGTGCGGATCGCGATCCCGCTGCTCGTCTACTTCCTCGTCATGTTCGCGGCGTCGTTCTTCATGAGCGAGCGCGCCGGGGCGAACTACAAGCAGTCGGCGACGCTCTCGTTCACGGCCTCGTCGAACAACTTCGAGCTCGCGATTGCCGTCGCGGTCGCGACCTTCGGCATCCACAGCGGAGCGGCGCTCGCGGCGGTCATCGGCCCGCTGGTCGAGGTGCCCGTGCTCATCGGGCTCGTGAACGTCTCGCTCTGGATCCAGCGGAGGTACTTCCCCGACACGAAGCTCGACGTCGTCCCCCCGCCGTGCGCGACGCCGGAGCAGCA
>JAJXTK010000777.1 GCA_021783935.1 Myxococcales bacterium
AGGCGGGGGCGCGGGCAGCCGCCGCGGCGACCGTGCATGCGTGCGCGGGCGGGGCGGAGAGCGGCTCGTGCGGCGCGCCGGCCTCCGCGCTTCGAGCCGCGATCCACGTGATGCGACGGGCTCGCGACAAGGCGCTCGCGACCGACGGGCCGCGCTTGTCGAACGACGATCTGCGCGACGCTGCCGCGCGCCTCGAGCTCGTGCTCGCGCTGCTCGATCTCGGCGCGGTGCGCGTCGCGGGCGACGTCGCGTCGAACCGACGCGGCCTCTTCGCAGGCCCGGAGGCGAGCCTCGCGCGCGCGAGCGTCGAGGCCGCCGAGGGGGACTGCAGCAAGGCGCGCGCGAGCCTCGATGGGGCGGGCGGCGTCGACGGCGCCTTTGCGCGCGACGTCACGTGGGTGCGTGAGCGCTGTGACAAGCGCTAGCGAGGCGCGCCCCTACCGCCTCGCCCGCGCCGCCGCCGCCCAGCACCCGACCGGCGCCACCGACCAATCGCGCGGGTCGGCGACCTCCCACTCGTTGTCGAACGACTTCGGCCACGCCGGCGTCGCCCCCGAGCAGCGCGTGGCGAGCGCGTCGATCGTCGACCTCGCCGGGGCGTCGGTCAGCGCGGCGAGCGCCCGCACCGACTGCGCGCGCACGACCTCCATCGTCGCGTCGCCGACGCACGTCACGTCGCTGCGCGCGAGCGACGCGAGGGTCGCCTCGACCTCGCGCGGCGCCGCGCGACGACGCTCGGTGACCTCCGCGAGCGCCCACGCCTCGCGCGCCGCGAGATCGCACTCCGAGAAGCGCGGCCTCGAGCGAACGCGCCAGTCGAGGTCCGCCGCGAGCACGCGCTGCGCCGTCTCGTCGGCGAGGGCCGCGAGCCCCTCGGCGGCGAACGCTCGCTGCTCCAAGGCGGCGGCCGGCGCGCGCTCGAGGGTGTCGACCAGCGTCTTCTGCACCGCCTCGTCTCGGCGCGCGAAGGCGCCGAGGCACGCGACGACCTTGGCGCGCGTCGGCAAATCCCAGATCGCGGCGGACATCCCCTCGCGCACCAGCGCGCTCGCGACGTCGCGGCCGAGCGCCGCGTCGTCGAGGTGCGCGCAGGCGTAGCGCAGAGCGCCGCGCAGCTCGCCGTCGCTCCACCCCGCGCCGTCGTCGCTCGGGTGGCCGACGACGCGCCCGTCGGCGCGGCGCGCGCTCGCGAGGATCTCGCGCGCCAGCGCGCGCGTGGTCGGCAGCGCATCGAAGGGCTCGCGCGCCTCGACGCGCGTGTGGAAGCAGACGAACAGCTCGTCTGGCACGTCGAGCGCGACGTACGACCAGCGCGCGCCGTCCTCCGAGAGCGCGAGCGCGTGCCCGTCCGGCGCGAGCCGCAGCTCGTAGCGAGGACGATCGGTCCAGGCGAGGAAGTCACCGTAGTCCTCGCCCCAGTGCACGCGCCGGTAGCCGAGGCGCAGCACCGCGTCGTGCTCCTTGCCGTCGGCCTCGGCGCGCGTGAAGACCAGCCTCCGCTCGGCCTCGGCCATGAAGCCCCAGAGCGGCTTGCCCGCGTGGTAATAGGTCACCGCGCGCACCCGGCGCACCGGGCCGCTCTTCGGCGGCGCGGCGAGCTCGCCCATCGCGCGATCCCAGCCGTGGTCGCGCAAGGCGGGCGGCGGCTGCCCCGGGCACCCCCCGAGCAAGGGGGCGAGCAGCAGCGCGGCGGCGACACGCGACGACACGAGGAGCGCTCCTACAGCTCGAATTCCCCCTTCTCGAGCAGGTCGCGGACCCGCCAGAGGAAGGAGTTCGCGGTGACGCCGTCGACGATGCGGTGATCGTACGAGAGCGCCATGAACATGACCGGGTGGACGACGATCGCGTCGGCGCCGTCTTGCTCGACGACCACCGGGCGCTTCTTGAGCTCGCCGATGCGCAGGATGCCGACGTTCGGCTGGTTGATGATCGCGCCGCCGAAGAGGTTGCCCTTGAGCCCCGGGTTGCTGACGCTGAACGAGGCGCCGGAGAGATCGTCGGGCGTGAGGCGGCCGTCGCGGGCCTTGGCCGCCGCCTCGTCGATCGCCATCGCGACGCCGCGAACGTTGAGCGCGTCGCAACGGCGGATCACCGGCACGACCAGCCCGTCCTTGGTGTCGACCGCGACGCCGACGTTGATGTCGCGGAGCAGCGCGTAGGCGTCGTCGAGCACGCGCGCGTTGAGGGAGGGGTTCTCCTTGAGCGCCACCGCCGTCGCGTGGACGACGAACGCGAGGTAGGTGAGGCCGATCCCCTGCTTTTTATAGCGATCTTTGTTCGCCTCGCGCGCCTTCGCGGTGCGCCACATGTCGACCTCGGCGACCGTCACGACCTGGGGCGCGACGTTCTTCGAGTAGACCATGTGGGCGGCCGTCAGCCGGCGGCGCCGCGTGAACGGCACGATCGTGTCGCCCGGCTTCGCGACGTAGGGCGGCACCTTGAACGCCCCGAAGCCGACGTTCGGGATCGGCGGCACGTACAGCGCCTTGCCCTCGGCGAGCGCGGCGTTCATCAGCGCGGAGAGCTCCGCCGCCTCCCCCGCGCGAGCGGCGGGCGCGGGGGGCGCCTTGTCGGGCGCGGAGGCGCCTTGCTGCGCGGCGCGAAGCACGTCGTCGCGCGTGACGCGGCCGAAGTCGCCCGAGCCCGAGACCGTGGCGAGATCGACGCCGTGCTCGCGCGCGACCTTGCGCGTGTCGGGCGAGGCCAGCGCGCCGCCGAACGCCGAGCGCGCGCCGGCCTCCGGG
>JAJXTK010000778.1 GCA_021783935.1 Myxococcales bacterium
GCGATCTCCCAGTCGAAGAGCGTGCGCACCTCGCGCGGCGAGTGCCCGGGCCACGCGATGGTGAAGTGGTAGATCTCACCGAGCCCGGTGGTGAACGGCCCGACCTCGGGGCGCCCCGCGGCGTTGGGGATCGCCTCGCGCGCGGACGGCAACCGCTGCGAGACGAGCGCGCGGGCGAGCTGGAAGTCGACGTCGTCGCGGAAGACGACGGTGACGGCGGAGACGGCGGCGCGGGAGATCGAGCGGATCAGCTGGACGCCGGGGATGCCCGTCATCGCGAGCTCGACCGGGCGCGTGACGAGCTGCTCGACCTCGAGCGGCGAGAGCCCAGGCGCGTTGGTGAGCACCTGCACCTGAACGTTCGTCGTGTCGGGCACCGCGTCGAGCGGGAGCGAGACGAAGGCGCGCAGGCCGATCGCGCAGAAGCCGAGCACCGCCAAGACGACGAGCACGCGCCAGCGAAGCGACCAGGCGACGAGGGTGCCGATCATTGGAGGTCCGCGCGCATCAGCTCGCCCTTGAGCAGCAGCGCGCCCCCGACGGCGATCCGCTCCCCCGGCCCGACGCCCGCCTCGACGACGGCGTCGTCGCTCTCGATGCCGCCCGAGACGCGCACGCCGCGTGCGACGAAATCCCCCTTGTTTCCCCGCTCGACGAAGACCACGGGCGTCCCGCGCAGATCGACGATCGCCTCGCGCGGCACGACGACGACCGGCGCACCGGCCGCGTCGTCGTTGGTGACGACGTCGGCGAACCCGCCCGCCGTGAGCCCCGCGCACCCGGCGTCGGGCGTCACGCGCAGGGCGCGGGTGCGGGTCGCCGCGTCGTAGACGGGCGCGTCGGCCGCGACGACGCCGCCGCAGGATTTCGCGTCCTTGGCGCGCGGCGCGATGGAGACCTTGTCGCCGGGCAGGGGGAGCTTCGCGGTCTCGGGGACGTGCGCGATCACGATGAGCGCGTCGGGAGAGGCGATCTCGAAGAGCGGGCGATCGGGGGAGACGACGCCGCCGACGACGACGTTGCGCCTGAGGACGACCCCCGCGATCGGAGCGCGCACGGCGACCCTCGCCGGGATCGGCGCGCCCGGCGTCGGACCGCTCGGCGGCTCTGCGGCGCCGAGGCTCGAGACCCAGGTGCGCGCGGCCGACAGATCGGCGTCGGCGACGAGCGACTCGGCGCGCGCCTCGTCGACGGCGCTCGCGCTGGTGGCGTTCTCCTTCTGGAGGTCGAGCTGGCGCGCGAGCTTGTGGTGCGCGACCTCGGCGCGCGCGCGGGCGCGCAGCAGATCGGCGATGGCGCGGCCGACCTCCGGGGCGTCGACCCACGCGAGCACCTGCCCCTTGTCGACCTTCGCGAAGGCGGCGACCTCGATCGAGGCGACGCGCCCCGAGGTGAGGCACGACGCCTCGCCTCGGCCGAGCTCGGTCGGCGCGACCTCGGCCGCGAAGCGCGCCTGCCGGCGGGGCGCGCGCTGCACGACGGCGGCGACGCGCACGCGCCCCGAGTCGACGAGCGCGGGATCGACGTGCACGTGGTTCGGCTCGGCGGCGGACGCGCTCGGCGCAGGGCCCGTGAGCGGCGCAGCCGACGAGCGCTGGCTGCACCCCGTCGCGAGTCCGGCGAGGGCGAGCCACATGGCGAGCGAGCGCGTCACGACGCCCCCCCAGGCAAGCGGCCGATGAGGCGCCAGAAGCGCAGATCGGCGCGGTGGACCTCGCCGCACGCGTGCGCGTACGTCTCCTCGGCCTGCACCACCCGCTGGCGCACGAGGAGCGCGACCGTCACGTCCTGCGTCCCCGCCGTGACCTGCGCGCGCGCGATGCGCAGCGCCTCTCGCAAGGGGGGCAGGGTGAGGCCGGCGAGCGAGCCGCGAAGCTCGCGGGTGTGCTCGCGGTCGTGGATGGCGACGTGGATCGCCGACTTGAGCTCGTCGCGCGTGCGCTGCACCTGCGCGGCGGCGACGTCCGCGGCGATGCGCGCGCGAGAGGCGTCGAAGCGCTGCGGCTCGGCGAACGGCAGCGGCACCGAGACGATGCCGGTGATGACGCGATCGCCGAAGCCGTCTCGCGTGAAGCTCGCACCGAGGCCGATGGGCGGGGTCAGCGTGGCGCCGACCAGGCGGACCTCGTCGCCCGCGAGCCGGACGTTGGCGCCCGCGAGGGCGAGATCGGGGTTGTCGCGATCGGCCGCGGCGATGGCGGTCGTCTCGTCGACGACCTCGTCGCTCGTGGCGCACAGCTCGCCGACGGGGTCGAGCTTTTCGGCCGGATCGAGCCCCGCCGCGAGCCGCAGCTCGGCGAGCGCGTCGACGAGCGACCCCTCCGCGTCGAGGTGCGACGAGCGGGCCGCGCCGAGATCCCCCTCGGCCATCGCGAGCTCGAGCGGCTGGCCGGGACCGGCCTTGGTGCGCCGCCGAGCGAAGTCCGCGAGCGCCTCGGCGTACGACACCGAGTCGCCGCGCATCGCGAGCACGACCTTGGCCTCGAGCGCGCGCGACCAGGCGATGCCGGCGCGCGTGCCGGCTTCGAGCTTGGCCCTGCGCACGTCGGCCTCGCGCGCGCCGTCGAGCGACTGCGCGGTCGCGGCGCGGGCCGAGCCGACGCCCCGCAGCGGCACCTCGAAAATCGCCGTCGCCGACACCTCGAGCCCGTTGCCCACCGCGCCGTTGCGGCTGCCGGCGGTCAACGTGACGAGCGGCGGCCGCGTCAAGACGGCCCGGGAGGCCTCGGCCGCGTCGCCGATGC
>JAJXTK010000779.1 GCA_021783935.1 Myxococcales bacterium
CGATGGCCACCGCCGCGGCGTGGCGCGCCGAGGCCGCGCGCGGCGGGGCCGATCGAGGACGTTGGCGTGGGTTCGGACACATGCGCGGCCGTGAGGGGGGGGGCCGAGCGTACCGCCCCCGGACTCCGGGCGCTGCGGGCCGACCGACGATTCTGCACCGCCCCGGCTGCAGGCTGGCTAGATCCCTCACGGGCTCGCGAGGCGAGCCCATGCGAGGGGAGCGTCATGTCCGACGATGCGAACGAGCGCAGCGAAGCGGTGAGCGAGCCTTCGGCGCCGCCCGAGGTGCCGCACCGCCGCGCGTTCCTCGCCCTCGCCGCGGTCGGGTCCTGCGCCATCGGCGCGAGCGTCGCGATCCCCGGCGCGATGCTGATCGCCGATCCGCTGCGCGCCTCTTCGTCGGCGCGCGGCCCCAAGGTGCGCGTCGCGGCGCTCGAGGAGCTCGAGCCCGGCGTGCCCAAGCGCGTGACGCTGGTCGGCGACGAGGTCGACGCCTGGAGCCGCGCCAAAGATCGTCGCCTCGGCGCGGTCTGGCTCGTGCGCACCGGCGCGCGCGAGGTCCTCGCGCTCAGCACGATCTGCCCGCACCTCGGCTGCGGCATCGATCTCGCGCCCGACGCAAGTTCGTTCGAGTGCCCGTGCCACACCAGCGCGTTCGAGCTGACGGGCAAGGTCCGGAGCGGCCCGTCGCCGCGCGCGATGGACGCGCTGCCCGTCGAGATCGGCCCCAAGGGCGAGGTCGTCGTCACCTTCACGCGCTACCGCATCGGCGGCGCCGACGCGCAGGAGCTCGGCTGATGTCCTCGCACGAGAGCAAGCGCGCGAAAGAGAGCCGCGTCGCAGCCTCCCGCGTCGATCGGGTCGTGAGCGCGCTCGACGATCGCATGGCGATCCGCGCCCTCGGGCGCTGGCTGCTCGACGAGCCGATCGTCGGCGGGGCGCGCTGGGCCTACGTCTTCGGCAGCGCGCTGGTCACGCTGCTGCTGGTGCAGGCCACGACCGGCTGGCTGTTGATGAGCGCGTACGCGCCCTCGGCGACCACGGCGTGGGCCTCGGTGAATCACCTCTCGCACGCGCTCGCGGGCGGCTGGCTCTTGCGCGGCATCCACCACTTCGCCTCGGGGGCGACCGTCGTCTTGCTCGCCCTGCACCTCGCGCAGACCGCGCTCTTCGGCGCCTACAAGCGGCCGCGCGAGCTGAACTGGTGGTTCGGGCTCGTGCTCTTGTTCGTGGTGCTCGCCTTCTCGCTCACCGGCTACCTCTTGCCATGGGACCAGAAGGGGTACTGGGCGAGCCGCGTCGCGACGAACATCCTCGGCACCGTGCCGATCGTCGGCGGCGCGCTCCAGCGCGTCGTGCAGGGCGGCACGCAGTACGGGAGCCTCACGCTCACGCGCTTCTACGCGCTGCACGTGGGCCTGCTGCCCGCGCTGCTCGCGCTCTTCACCGTCGGCCACGTCGCGCTCATGCGCAAGCACGGCGTCACGCCGCCGGCGGGCGCGGACCAAGCGCGCGTCGATCGCTTCTACCCGAGGCAGATGACGCTCGACGTCGTCGCGTCGTGCGCGGCGCTCGGCGCGGTGATCGCGCTCGCCATCCGCGCGCACGGCGCCCCGCTCGACGCGCCGGCCGACCCCGCGAGCGACTACCCGGCGCGCCCCGAGTGGTACTTCCTCGGGCTGTTCCAGTTACTGAAGTACTTCGAGGGGCCGAGCGAGGTCGTCGGCACCGTCGTGCTCCCCGCGATCGCCGTGGCGTTCCTGTTTCTTCTGCCGCTGCTCGATCGCGCGGCGACGAACGCCGTGCGCGGGCGCGCGCCCTGGCTCTTCGCCATCGGCGCGGGCTTCGCGGCCATCTTCGGGCTCACGGTCGCGGCGCTGCGAGCCGACGCGCACGACGGCGCGTTCCGCAAGGCGCGCGCGACCGCCGACGAGCGGGCCCGCTACGCGGCGCGGCTCGCGATGAACGGCGTGCCGCCCGAGGGGGCGCTCGTGATGCTGGAGCGCGACCCGGAGCTGCGCGGCGCGGCGATCTGGGAGAGCAAGTGCAAGAGCTGCCACACGCTCGACGGCTCGGGCGGCGCGACGGCGCCCGACTTGAAGGGGTGGGGCAGCGCCGCGTGGGTCGAGGCGACGGTGCGCGATCCGGACGGGCCGGCGCGCTTCGGCAAGAGCCCCTACAAGGGGATGATGGCCTCGCAGACGAGCGCGGCGAAGCCGGGCGACAAGCCCGCGCTCACCGAGGAGCAGGCGCGGCAGGTCTCGCTCTACGTCGCGGGCGAGGGCCCGGAGGCCGATCGCGCCGCGGGCGCGAAGGCTTACGACGTCGCGTGCGACTCGTGCCACCCGCGCGCGGGCAAGGGGGGGGACGTCGACGACGTGGCGCCGGATCTCGCGGGGTGGGGGAGCTACCGCTGGCTGCGCGCGCAGATCGCGAACCCGGCCGCGGGCGACACCTACAAGCCCGGCGCCGCCGACGCGAAGTACCGCGGTCACATGCAGGCGTTCGCTGCCGATCCCGAGATCGCGGGCGAGATCGACGTCATCGCGCGCTGGACGTTCGAGAAGGCGACCGGGCACGCGCCGCCGCGAGACGCGGCCTCGGCCGGACGCTGACCAGCAGGCCGTTGAGAAACGGCCTGCGGAAACTGTGACCGTCAGCAGGCTGTGGTCGATCGCGCGGGAGATCGCGGCATGACCCGGGAGAGGATCGGCCGGTCTCGGAGAAACTCCACAGCCTGCTAG
>JAJXTK010000116.1 GCA_021783935.1 Myxococcales bacterium
TTGTGTCGCTCCGGTACGCTCGCGCGACGCGGCCCGCACCTCGACCCTCAGCCGCCTGTGCCTCCCACCGCCATGTCCCACACGCACACCTCACAAGCGGTCGTTCGCCGCATTTCCCTCGGAGCGCTCCCGTTCGCCCTGCTCCTCGCGGCCTGCGGCGGGGCGCCCAAGCCGCCCGCCACGCCCGCTTCCGCGAGCTCCGGCAGCGCGCGCCCCGCGGCCAGCGGCAGCGCCCCGGTCGCCGCCGTGGTCATCGTGTCCGACGACGACTTCAGCGGGACGCCGAAGGAGGTCTTCGACCGCGCGAGCGCCGAGTTCCAGGCGGGCCATCACCAGAAGGCCCGCGTCCTCTTCGATCGCGTGGTCGTCGCCGAGAAGGCCCGCGCGCAAGGGCAGCCGCTCTCCAAGCTCGGCCGCGACGCCGAGTACAACGCGGCCCTCTGCTCGGAGGCGCTGGAGGACATCCGCGACGCGAGGGATCGCTATCGGCGTGCCGCAGTGGACGGCATTGGGACGAGCGACGCGACCGACGCCCTGATGCGTCGCGCACGCCTCGACGTCGAGCTCGAAGACGACGACGATCTCGCGCAGACGACGCCACTCGTGCTGGCGCGCCCCGACTTGCTCCCCGGCGACAAGGCCGAGGTGCAGGCGCTCGACTCGACCGTCCTCGCGCACAAGGGGGATCTCGCGGCGGCGCGGCGCCTGCTCGACGCGGCGGAGAAGACGCTCGCCACGGTGGCCGTGCCCGCGCCGCAGAACGCGTCCGCCGTGCCCTTCGCCGAGGCGGAGCTGCTCCGCGTCCAGTCGCTCGCCGTCGAGCTCCAGCCGGTCGGCAGCGATTTCGGCCAGCGGCTCGAGAGGCGCTGCGAGCTCCTGCAGCAGGCCGAGGAGTCGTACGTCGACGCGATGAAGCCGGGGGATCTCCGCTGGACGATCCGCGCCGGCGTGCGCATCGCTTCGATGTACGTCGCCCTGCACGACGCGCTGATGGCCGTCCCGCCGCCGCCGTCCTTTTCCAAGAGCGAGGACGACAAGGCCCTCTTCCGCGCGGCGATGCGCTACCGCTACCGCGTGCTCGTCGAGAAGGGGCTCGACCTGCTCGAGCGCGTCCTGCGCCTCGACGGCAAGCTCGGGACCAAGTCTCCGTGGATCGATCGCGCTCGCGCCGTGCGCGCCCAGCTCGAGCAGGAGCTCGCCGATGAGAAGGCGGCGCTCGCGAAGCTCCCGTACTCCGAGAAGGATATCGCCGAGCAGCTCGACAAGCTGGCGAAGAAGAGCGGCGGCAAGAGCCCCTAGCAGGCCGTTGAGTTGCTCTGGAGCTGCCCGATCCTCTCCCGCGTCAACCCGAAACTCGCCGCGCGATCGACACGGCCTGCGGTATGTCACAGTTTCCGCAGGCCGCTTCTCAACGGCCTGCTAGCAGGCCGTCGATGAACGGTCCGCGGGAGCGGTGACCGTCCGCAGTGTGGTCGATCGCGCGGAAAATCGGGGCGTGACACGGGAGAAGATCGGTCGGCCTCGGAGAAACTCCACAGCCTGCCAGCGCCCCCCGTGCGCGCGAGGCCCCCGTTCCGCGGGTGCCGCACGAGCGCCCGTGGCCCCGGGGGTTGACTGGGCGGAGCGGGACTGGTAGCACGCAGCCCCCTTTCCCGCGCCGGCCCTCGCGACCTGCGCGAGGAGGCCCACCGGACGTCGCGTCGAGCGTCGCGAGGCGGGGGCGGCGCTGTCGTCGAGCACCGCGGGAGGGACGACGCCGAGGGCGCACGGGTCTTCGATCCAGGCGTTATCGTTCGTCGTGCCAGCTCGGGTTGCAGCTTCTCGCCTCGGCGAGTAAGCTCCGCCGCCCGACGCTGGCGTAGCTCAACCCGGCAGAGCACCTGTTTTGTAAACAGGCGGTTAGGGGTTCAACTCCCCTCGTCAGCTCTCCTGGATCGAGCCTCGGCCCGGAGCGAAGTGATTCCCACTCTCGCGGGGGTTCCCGCGAAAGAGCATCGACTGTTCCGATTATGGAGCAATCTCGGAGGGTTGCCCGAGCGGCCAAAGGGAGCAGACTGTAAATCTGCCGGCAATGCCTACGTTGGTTCAAATCCAACACCCTCCACCCCGCCGCGCTCGTACGCGCGACGGTCTCCGCAAGCGGGAGTAGCTCAGTTGGTAGAGCGTCAGCCTTCCAAGCTGAACGTCGCGGGTTCGAATCCCGTCTCCCGCTCACCGACCGCCTCGCGGTCGCAGGTTCGCCGAAGTCGTGTTGCCCACCTAGCTCAGTCGGTAGAGCGCGTCCTTGGTAAGGACGAGGTCACCGGTTCAATCCCGGTGGTGGGCTCGAGAAGTCGAAGAGCCGAGTCCGCGGGCGGCGCCGCGGCTCGCCGCAAAACAATCGTTTCGCAGCAAGCAAGCACCGGAGGACTCGAGAGATGGCCAAGGAGAAGTTCAACAGAACGAAGCCGCACGTGAACGTCGGGACGATCGGTCACATTTCCCACGGGAAGACGACGCTCACCGCCGCCATCACGAAGGTCCTGTCGACCAAGGGGAAGTCGAAGGCGATTTCCTACGCCGACATCGCGAAGGGCGGCACGGTCCGCAACGACTCGAAGATCGTGACCATCGCGGTCTCGCACGTCGAGTACGAGACCGACAAGCGCCACTACGCGCACGTCGATTGTCCCGGCCACGCCGACTACATCAAGAACATGATCACGGGCGCCGCGCAGATGGACGGCGCGATCCTGGTCGTGTCGGCGCTCGACTCGGTCATGCCGCAGACCCGCGAGCACGTGCTCCTCGCGCGCCAGGTCGGTCTCAAGAACCTCGTGGTCTTCCTGAACATGGTCGACCTCGTCGAGGATCCCGAGATGCTCGAGCTGGTCGAGGAGGAGATCCGCGATCTCCTCGCGAAGTACGAGTTCGACCGGAACTCGCCGATCGTCCGTGGCTCGGCGATCCTCGCGCTCCGCGGCGATCCCAAGGGCGAAGAGCACGTCATGAACCTCATGAACGCGCTCGACACCTGGATCCCGGACCCCGTCCGCGAGACCGACAAGCCCTTCCTCATGGCGATCGAGGACGTCTTCTCGATCAAGGGGCGCGGCACCGTCGTCACCGGCCGCATCGAGCGCGGCGTGATCAAGGTGAACGAGGAAGTCGAGATCGTCGGCTTCGAGGAGCAGAAGAACCAGCGCAAGACCGTCGTCACCGGCGTCGAGATGTTCCGCAAGCTCCTCGATCAGGGCCAGGCTGGCGACAACATCGGCGCGCTGCTCCGTGGCGTCGAGAAGGACGACGTCGGCCGCGGTCAGGTCCTGGCGAAGCCGGGTTCGATCACGCCGCACACGAAGTTCCTGGCGCAGGTCTACGTCCTCAAGAAGGAGGAGGGTGGCCGCCACACTCCGTTCCTCACGAACTACCGCCCGCAGTTCTACATCCGCACGACGGACGTGACCGGAACCGTGCTCCTCCCCGAGGGCACGAAGATGGTCATGCCGGGCGACAACGTCGAGATGAACGTCGAGCTCATCACCCCCGTCGCGCTCGAGGAGCAGATGCGCTTCGCGATCCGCGAGGGTGGCAAGACGGTCGGCTCCGGCATCGTCACGAAGATCGTGCAGTGATGCGCAGTGCCTCCGCTCCCTGCGCGCTGGTCTCCGGCGGGCGCTGCGGGGCGCGGGGGCGAGCGTCTCGCGGCGAGCAGCTTCGATGTCCATGAGGGTGCCGGTCTCGTTGGCTTGCGCGGTGTGCGGCGCGCGGAACTACCGCACGACGCGCGTTCGCAAGCAGGGCTCGCCCCCTCTCGAGCTTAAGAAGTTCTGCCCGACGTGCAAGACGCACACGCTCCACAAGGAGTCGAAGTGAGCCTCCGGCGCCGCGGCCTCGTTGCGAGACGGGCGCGCCGGACCTTAGGGGAATAGCTCAGTTGGTAGAGCAGCTGATTCCAAATCAGCAGGCCGTGGGTTCGAGTCCCCCTTCCCCTGCCTCGAAGAATCGATCGACACGATGGCCGACGACAGCAAAGACAAGCGCGACCCCGAGGATGCCGCCGACGCTGAAGCGCCGGGCGTCGACGAGGGTGAGGAGCGCGTGGACGGGGAGCTGCCGGCCGATCCGGAGCAGCTGGCCCGCACCGTCGTCGCCGAAGAGATGGCCGGCGGAGGCGAGGCCGACGAGGACGAGCTGCTTCCCGCGCAGCTGGCGCATCGCCGCTACGTGTACGCCGTCTTCTTCGCGCTGGGCATCACGGTCGCGTACTTCACGAGCAGAGCCAGCCTCGCGCTCTGGCACCGATTGAGCCAGTGGACGCCGAAGGTCGGCGAGCCTCGCGAGGACCTCGTGACGCCCGCGGCCGCCGTGCTCGCGGCCATCGTCACCTTCCTCGTCTATCGGCGCGAGGACGTGCGGGTGCTGTCGGACGAGGTCGCGCTCGAGCTTTCGAAGACGGAGTGGCCGTCGCGTGACGCCGTCCGTCGGTCGACCACCACCGTCGTCCTGGCCTCGCTCGGCTCCTCGCTCGCCTTCTGGCTCTATGACATCGGCACCAACCGCGCCGTCTCGTTCGTCACCGGCTCCGACCACCCGGTGCTGTTCGGGCTCGCGGCGGGGCTCGTCATCTACCTGATCCGAGCCCTCGGCGTGCGCTTCCTCGTGGGCAGCTCGTAAATCTCGGGGCCCCGCCGGGGGGGCGTGCACGAGACCGGGAGTGCATCGGTATCCAAGACCCAGCGGCGCATCCGCGTCCGTTTCGTCAAGATGATGGGGCAATCGCCATGGCCAAGAAGTGGTACGCCGTCCAGACCTACTCGCAGTCGGAGAAGCGCGCGAAGGCGAATCTCCAAGAGCGGATCAAGGCGAAGGGCTTCGAGAGCAGCTTCGGCGAGATCCTGATCCCCACCGAGCAGGTCACCGAGACGCGGCCCGGCGGCAAGACGCGCACGCGCGAGCAATCGAGCTTTCCCGGCTACATCTTCGTCGAGATGGATCTCAACGAGGAGACCTGGCACCTCGTCAAGGACACCTCGAAGGTCATGGGGTTCGTCGGCGGCCCCGGCGGCAAGGACCCGATCGAGGTCAAGACGGCGCAGATCGAGTCGCTGCGCCAAGGCATCACCGAGGCGACCCGCGCGCCGCGCGCCAAGGCGAATTTCGTCGCTGGCGACGAGGTCCGCGTCATCGACGGCCCGTTCTCGAACTTCACCGGTCAGGTCGAAGAGGTGAAGCCCGAGAAGCAGAAGGTCCGCGTGAAGGTGTCGATCTTCGGGCGCTCGACGCCGGTGGAGCTCGACTTCGCGCAGGTCGAGAAGAAGCGGGCGTAGCAGGTCGTCGACTTTCTCCGAAACTACCCGATCCTCTCCCGCGCGAACCCGGGATTCGCCGCGCGATCGACACGGCCTGCTGTCTGCCACCGTTTCCGCAGGCCGTTTCTCGACGGCCTGCCAGCGCTCTCGGTCGATCCTCTCCGGGCGCACCGCGGCTCGTTCGAGCCGGCGCGCTCGGCGCCGCGCGCACGAGCTTGTGCTGCCGCCGGACAAGGGCGAGCGACCGATGCTTGCGCGCCCGAGGTCACCAGGGTGCACGACTTGACGACCGGGGCGCCACGATCGCGTAGCGCCCAGGGCTCGCGACGCGGCGGACGACCATGGACGGGCTGCGCAGCACCGCTGGCGGCGGCGGCAGAGAGTCGTCGACGGTCGGAGCCTCCGACCGCGGAACGAACGAGGGGCGCTCCCCGCTTTGGTCGTGGGCTTCCTCGTCCCCCTCGGGTTGCGTGGTCGCCCCCGCCCGTTCGCGACCGATTCGCAGCTCCAGCGTTTGGTCGTGCTCGCCCATCGCGCCACCTCTGCCCGTCTCCGAAGCAAGCCGCGCGCGCGCGGCAGTACTGCCCACGCTGTGCAGCGCGGCGTCCTCCGTCCGCGCGCCGAGCAGCCGACGCTCGTCGCTGCTACGACGTTGCGGCGCGCGAAGCAGCGCGCGAGCTCGCTGCCCCAGCGCCCCCCTTTCGCGCGGCTCGCTCGGCCCGCCTCTGCCGTGCAGTGGCCCGCCTTCGGCCGGACTACGCGGGAGCGCGACCACCGCCTCCTCTCGAGCGCCCCCAGCGTTTCGTGCCCTGCGGCGCCTTCGGCGCGCGGGGTCCGACCCCGTCCACGACGCGCGCGCGTTCGGCGACGGCAACGCGCGAAGGGGCTCGGTGGTCGCGCTCGACACACCCGGTGCGCGCGCGCTATCGACTCGCCGTGGATCTGCTCCTCGTCTCCCCGCCCGTCGCCAATTTCGGGCAGTGCTCGTCGGGCATCTCGGTGCTCAACGCATACCTCCGCGCGCGCGGCTTCGACGTGCACGCGTGGGACCTCGCGATCGAGGCGTTCCACGCCTTCCACTCGAGGGAGCACCTCGAGCACCTGCTCGACGGCGTCGCCGACGACGAGCTGCTCGCGCTCGCGCGCGCCACTGCGGCCGAGATCGACGACGCCAAGAAGGCCCTGCGCGTGCCCGGCATCGAGCTCGACCACGACCGCATGCGCGCCGCCTTCCGCACCATCGGCGACGCCGGCAAGGTCCTCACCGCGAAGGGGCGCGGGAGCTACACGCACGACTTCCGCAACTTCAGCGCGCCCAAGGCGTTCGCGAGCTGGGGCGCCATGGGGCTCGTCGTCGACGACCCCGAGGTCAACCCGTACCTCGAGCTCTTCGAGCGCCACGCCCTGCCGCGCATCGCGCGCGACATGCCCAAGGTGCTGGGCGTCAGCATCACCTACTTCTCGCAGGTGCTGCCGGCGATCACGCTGGTGCGCATGGCGCGCCGGGCGTTCCCCGACCTGAAGATCCTCGTCGGCGGCGCCTACCTCACCTCGGTCGAGCACGAGATCGGTCGCATCCCGGCCGCGGTCGTCCCCGCCGACGCGATCGTCCTTCACGACGGCGAGATCCCGCTCGAGCGCCTGCTCGGCTGGATCGTGCGCGGCGAGGGCAGGCTCGAGGACGTGCCAGGTTGCTACGCCCCTGGCGCGAACGATCGCTTCTCGCTCGTCAGCGACACGCCGGTGCCGCAGATCGACCTCGAACAGCTCCCGGTGCCGATGTGGACCTCGGCTGGGCTCGATCTCTCGCAGTACCTCGTGCCGAAGTACGCGATTCCGCTGCCGCTCTCGCGCGGCTGCTACTGGGGGCGCTGCGTCTACTGCAACATCTCGAGCCAGACGTCGGCGAGCTACCGCGTGCGTCCGGTCGAGATGGCCGTGGCCGACGTGAAGGCCGCGATCGCGGAGACGGGCTCCAACTGGTTCGACTTCCCCGTCGACTCGTTCCGCCCGCGCGAGCTGCTCGACCTGGTGCGCGCGCTCGAGCGCGAAGGGGTCGAAATCGAGTGGGGCGCCGAGGTCATCCTCGATCGCAACTTCCGCGACGAGCTGATCGAGCAGCTCGCCGATGGCGGCTGTCGCACGCTGCGCTTCGGCCTCGAGAGCGCGTCGGCCGAGACGCTGAAAGAGATGAACAAGCCGATCCGCCCCGCCGAGGCGCTGCAGATCTTCCGATCGTGCAAGAAGCACGGCATCCAGACCGCGGCGATGCTCATCGCGGGCTTTCCGACCGAGCCGCAGGCGCGCCTGCAAGAGACGTTCGATTTTCTGGTCGAGGCCTCCGACGCGATCGACTTCGTGACCGTTCACCAGTTCTCGGTGGTGCCGGGGTCGGTGATGGCAGAGCGCCCCGGCGACTTCGGCCTGCACCTGCTGCCCGTCGAAGGGATCCTCCGCTCGAACCTCCCCTTCGCGAGCTCCAACCCGGTCGGCATGCGCAACTCGGATCTGCCGCGCGTGATCGACTCGATGCTCGAAGGGTTGCGCGACTACTACCCCGACCTCGGCGAGCTCTGGAAGGTCGCCATCGGCGGCTGGATGACCTTCCCCGCGGCCTGCGCGCGGCGCGACCCCCCGACGACCTCGTTGGGGCCGAACCGACCCTCGCCCACGACGGCCTGACCTCGGCGACGCCAGCCAATCCTCGGGCGATTCGCGGCAGTTGCTGCGAAATTCGTTCTGGGGCTTGCACGGTGGCAAGGAATCTGCTTACCTTCGCCCCCCTTTTCGCGATCCGCTTTCGCGGGCGCGAAGAGCGCAACCCACGGCGCACCTTGTTCCGCCGAGCCGGTGTTCCGGCTCGGCCTCCGATCGCCCCCCTCCGTCGACCGCAGCGGAGGGCACGCGAGTGACGCCTCGCAGGAGCCGCAAGGCGCCTCGAGGACGGGCGAATGCGGCGGGGTCGTCCCACGAGGCCACCCGATCCAGCCACGCGCGAGCGCGGCGTCCGAGGCAACGATGAAGAAGATCACCGGTTACGTGAAGCTGCAGCTGCCCGCGGGCAAGGCGAACCCCTCGCCGCCCGTCGGCCCGGCGCTCGGCCAGCACGGCGTCAACATCATGGCGTTCTGCAAGGAGTTCAACTCCAGGACGCAGGGCGGGGACATGATCATCCCCGTCGTGATCACGGTGTACTCCGACCGCAGCTTCACCTTCATCACCAAGACGCCGCCGGCGTCGGTGCTGCTCAAGAAGGCCGCCGGCCTCTCGACCAACAAGAAGCCGGGCGCGGGCTCCAAGGAGCCCAACAAGAACAAGGTCGGCTCGATCACCAAGAAGGCGCTCGAGGATCTCGCGAAGCAGAAGATCCAGGACACGAACGCCGGCTCGATCGAGGCCGCGATGCGCTCCATTGCGGGCACCGCGCGCTCGATGGGCATCGAGATCAAGGACTGATCCCTCGGCCGAGTCGTCCGAACGCGCGCGCGAGCGGCGCGGGCGCGACGATCCGGCGAGGGGGAGAGCTCTCGCGTCGCGCCTCGCCACCGGAATTCGCCGGTGCGCGGCCGTCGCGGAACCTCCGCACCACGGTTCTGGCGAGCCGTGGGAGGCGTGCCACGCAGGCGAAGCTCCCTCGTAAGAGGAGGCTCTAGTCCGCTAGGAGGAACATGGGAACCAAAGTCGCCAAGAAGCGCCAGAAGGCCCTCGCAGGGCTCGACTTGGCGAAGCGGGTCACGGTCGAAGACGCCGTCTCGCTCGTGAAGTCGAAGGCGTACGCGAAGTTCGACGAGACCGTCGACATCGCCGTGCGCCTCGGCGTCAACCCCAAGCACGCGGATCAGATGGTCCGCGGTGCGATCGTGCTGCCGCACGGCACGGGGCAGAAGCTCCGGGTCCTCGTCTTCGCCAAGGGCGAAAGGGAAGCGGCTGCCAAGGCTGCCGGCGCGGATTTCGCCGGCGGCGACGAGCTCGTGCAGAAGGTCCAGGAGGGCTTCCTCGACTTCGACCGAGTCATCGCCACGCGCGACATGATGGGCGCGGTCGGCAAGCTCGGTCGGGTCCTCGGCCCCCGCGGCCTGATGCCGAACCCGAAGGTCGGCACCGTGACCGACGACGTCCAGACCGCCGTGAAGGAGGCCAAGGCCGGCAAGGTCGAGTACCGCGTCGAGAAGGCGGGCATCGTGCACGCCCGCATCGGCAAGGTCTCGTTCGAGGCCAACGCGCTCGCCGAAAACGCGCACGCGCTCATCGAGGCGCTCGTGCGCGCCAAGCCGTCCACGGCCAAGGGGATTTACCTCCGTTCGATCACCCTGTCGTCGACGATGGGGCCGGGCGTGAAGGTCGATCCGCTGACCGTCACCGCGGCCCACGAGGAGGCGTGATGGAAGCGCAGCCCCGCAAGGAGAACGCCGCCCGCAAGGCCAAGAACACGGCGATTGGCGAGCTCAAGGCCCGGTTCGACAAGATGACCTCGCTGGTCCTTCTGGACTACAAAGGTCTGAACGTCGAGACGGTCACCAAGCTCCGCACCGAGTTCCGCAAGGCGGGCGTCGAGTACAAGGTCGTCAAGAACACCCTGGTGAAGCAGGCGCTCAAGGGCACCAAGCTCGGCGACGTCCTCGCCAAGAGCCTCACCGGCATGACGGGCGTCGCGTGGTCCTACGAGGATCCGTCGGCGGCCGCGAAGGTGGTCAAGGCCTTCAAGAAGGACAACGACAAGCTGACCATTCGTGGTGGCGTGATCGACGGGCAGATGCTCGACGCGAAGGCGGTCGAGGATCAGCTCGCGACGATGCCCGGCAAGGACGAGCTGCGTGCCCAGCTGCTCGCGACCATGCAGGCGCCGCTGCAGCAGCTCGTCGCGCTCCTCGCTGCCCCGGCGCAGAATTTCGCCTACCTCCTCGACGCCAAGCACCGCGAAATGGGCGGCAGCAGCGAAGAGGCCAAGTAGCGAGCTCGTCTCGACGCGCTCCAGCGGCCCCGCGGCGATTCCCTGCCGCGACCGTCGAGGAGCGGTTCCATCCCCAAAAGACTTTCATCCGCGATTCATCAGGAGAGATCACAATGGCCGACATCACGACCGAGCAGGTCATCGACTACCTCAGCAACCTCCCCGTCATCCAGCTCGCCGGCCTCATCAAGCAGCTGGAGGACAAGTGGGGCGTGAAGGCTGCTCCGGTGGCCGTCGCTGCTGCTGCTCCCGTTGCCGCCGCGGCGCCGGTCGCCGAGGCGCAGACCGAGTTCAACATCGTGCTCGCGAGCTTCGCGGCCGACAAGAAGATCGGCATCATCAAGGTGGTGCGCGAACTCACCGGCCTTGGCCTCAAGGAGGCCAAGGACGTGGTCGAGGGGGCGCCGAAGACCCTCAAGGAGGGCGTGTCCAAGGCCGAGGCCGAGGAAATGAAGAAGAAGCTCGAGGACGCCGGCGCGAAGATCGAGCTCAAGTAGCTCGCTTTGCCCGCTCGAGCGGCCGCCGACCCCCCCTCGATGCCCAAACGCATCTAGTGGGTGCAAAGAGGGACGGTGCGAAGGGTACCCTTCGTACTCGTCCCTTTCGGCGTTGCCCTCGGCGGGGCGTCCGCCGGAGATTCCGTCCTGCACGTCCGACGGATCCCGATCTGCATCCAAGGGAACATCGAGGACGCGCGTGTCAGGCGCCTCCGCCGCGTCCGTCGGTCGAGCCCGGCCGGCGGCTAGAAACCGGTCCCGAGCACGAGCCCATCACAAATCGTGCCGCGGGGCTTTGCGGTCGGCCGCGTGCGCGCTATGCAACCGCCGCACCCGCACCAGCAACCCCGTCTCCACGTCGTCGGCGGCGTCTCGAGCCCAACGAAGCAAGCCCGCCAACGAATCCACGTCGCCGCCTCGCCGCTCACGGCCCGCCGAATCGAGCCGCCGACGAGCGCGGCTCCCCCGTCTCACCGCGCGCGCACCGACTCCCCCGGACGCCGATCCCGAATCGGCCCGAGCGTCTCTCCAGGAACGCAGCCGCCCGACGGCGCTGCTTGAGGAGCTTTGATGGCATCCGTCATCCAGTCAAACTTCCGGGTCCGCAAAGATCTCGGCCAGGTTCGCAAGATCATCGAGGTCCCGAACCTCATCGACATCCAGAAGTCCTCGTACGAGAAGTTCCTCCAGTCGAACGTTCCGCAGCGTGAGCGCCAGGAGGTCGGCCTGCAGGCCGTCTTCCGGTCGGTCTTTCCGATCAAAGATTTCAACGGCACGAGCGAGCTCGTCTTCGTCTCGTACAACCTCGAGAAGCCGAAGTACGACGTCGACGAGTGCCGCCAGCGCGGCATGACGTTCGCCGCGCCGATCAAGGTCACCACGCAGCTGATGATCTACGACACCCGCGAGGGTGGCGAGCGCCTGGTCCGCGACATCAAGGAGCAGGAGGTCTACTTCGGCGAGATCCCGCTGATGACGGACACCGGGACGTTCATCATCAACGGCACCGAGCGCGTCGTCGTCTCGCAGCTGCACCGCTCGCCGGGCGTCTTCTTCGATCACGACAAGGGCAAGACGCACTCGTCGGGCAAGCTCCTCTTCTCGGCGCGCGTGATCCCTTATCGCGGCTCGTGGCTCGATTTCGAGTTCGACCCGAAGGACATCATCTACGTCCGCATCGACCGCCGCCGGAAGATGCACGCGACGGTGCTGCTGCGCGCGCTCGGCTACTCGACGCAGGACCTGCTCAACTACTTCTACCAGACCGAGACGGTCTATCTGGACAAGCACGGCAAGTTCCAGAAGTCGCTCGAGTACGATCTCCTCTACGGTCAGCGCGCGCTCCGCGACATCAAGATCGACGGCGATCTGGTGGTCAAGAAGAACACCAAGTTCACCAAGCCCGCGATCAAGAAGCTCAAGGAGAAGAAGATCGATCGCCTCCCGGCCGAGACCGAGGAGTTGGTCGGCAAGGTCGCCGCGCACGACGTGATCGACCCGGAGACCGGCGAGGTCCTCGTCGAGGTCAACGAGGCGCTCTCCGAGGCGAAGCTCGGCAGGCTCGTCGAGGCGAAGGTCGACGCCTTCAAGATCCTCTTCATCGACGGCCTCAACGT
>JAJXTK010000117.1 GCA_021783935.1 Myxococcales bacterium
TGCGGGCAGACGCACTGAAAGCCCCCCTCCTCGTCGGCCGCGACGCGCGCCGGCGGCGTCATCGGCTCCTGCGAGAAGACGGCGGGGATGCCCATGGTGCCGTCGTCGCCGAGGGTGACGCCGTGCTTGCGCATCAAGAGCTTGCGCACGTCCTTGGCGAGCCCGTCGCGGATCGTGTGGGCGAGGTCGGCGACGCGGATCTGCGTCGGGTCGAAGCGCCCCGAGGCGCCCATGGCCGTGATGACGGGGACGCCGCGCCGCCAGCAGGTCGCGAGCAGATCGAGCTTCGCGGTGACGTTGTCGATCGCGTCGACGACCCACGTCGGCGGGTCGGCCGGCGGCAACAGCTCGTCGCGCGCCTTGGCGTCGTAGAAGCGGACGACGGCGTCGATGCGCGCGCTCGGGTGGATGAGCCGCAGCCGTTCGGCCATGACCTCGACCTTGGTGCGGCCGACGGTCCCCTTCATGGTGTGCAGCTGGCGGTTGGTGTTCGTGACGCAGATCTGATCGAAGTCGACGAGGGTGATACGCCCGACGCCGCTCCGCGCGAGCGCCTCGGCCGCGAACGAGCCGACGCCGCCGCAGCCGATGATCATCACGTGCGCCCTGGCGAGCCGCGCGACGCCCTGATCGCCGACCAGCCGCGCGAGCCGATCGAAGCGGCGGTGCACCTTCGCCGGCGCGTCGTCGGGCAGCAGCGAGAGATCGTCGCGCCTCGGCCGCTTCGACGGGCAGTCGCTGCAGCGCTCGGCGTCGGGCTTGTCGCACGGCTCGTGGGGGCCGTGCTCGTCGTGCCGGCAGGGCTTCTCGGTCGAGAGCGAGACGAGCGTCATCGGCCGCGGAAGGTAGCGCAGCGCCGCCCGGAGGCTACTTGCGCAGCAGGAAGAAGGCGGCGGCAGCCGCGATGGCGATCGCGAGGGCGATCCAGCGCGATGCCGATGCCGGAGCCGATGCCGGAGCCGATGCCGGAGCCGGAGCCGGAGCCGGAGCCGGAGCCGGAGCCGATGCCGGAGCCGATGCCGGAGCCGATGCCGGAGCCGGAGCCGGAGCCGATGCCGGAGCCGATCTCGATGCCGCCACCGGAAACAGCGACGGGATCGGCCCACCGACACGCCTCGGCGCATGGGTCGCGGGCGGCGGCCCGAGCGGCGCGTCCTTGGGCCTGCTCGTCGCGGGGGGGGCCGTCGGCGTGATCATCGCGACCGGTCCGGCCTCGATCGCCTTGATCGCCCGCTCGCGCGCGCGGCGCGCGTCGACGAGCGACTGCCCGAAGTGCTCGGTCAGCCACTCGCCGAGGCGGATCGGGCTCGCGATCATCCGCGCCTTGGCGACGTAGCGCTGCAGCGCCTCGAGCATCGCGGCGGCCGACTCCCAGCGCTCGCTCGGATCGACGCGCAGCGCGCGGTGCACGATGGCGTACAGCTCGTCCTCCATCGGCAGCCCCTGCGCCGGCAGCGGCGGCACCTCGGCGCGGCGCGCGACCTCGAGGAGCGACTCCCCCTTGGCCTTGTCGGCCTTGTAGAGCCGGCGCCCCGCGAGCAGCTCCCAGAGGATCACGCCGGCGGCGAACACGTCGGCGCGCGCGTCGAGCGGCTCGCCTCGCGCGTGCTCGGGGCTCATGTAGCCGGCCTTGCCGTGGATCGCGCCTCCCCAGACCTCGCCCGCCTCGCGGTCTTGGGTCCGCTGGTCATCGACCAGAGCGTTCGCGCGCGCGATGCCGAAGTCGCAGACCTTCACCTCCCCCTCGACCGAGACGAGCACGTTCGACGGGGAGACGTCGCGGTGCACGATGCCGAGCGGGCTGCCCGCGTCGTCGGCGCGCCGGTGCGCGTAGTCGAGGCCGCGCAGCGCCTCCATCACGATGAGCAGCGAGAACTCGATCGGCAGCGGCACCTTCTCGCGCGCGCATCGACGGAGCATCTCCGAGAGATCGAGCCCCTCGACGTACTCCATCGTGATGAACAGGCGCCCCACCGGCTCGCGCGGCCCCTCGGGCGCGCGCCCCAGATCGAGCACCTGCACGACGTTGGCGTGCGACAGCCGCGCCGCGAGCTTCGCCTCCTGGACGAGCGCGTCGGCGAACTTCGGCTCCGCCGACAGCTCCGGGAGGATCTGCTTGACCACGACCAGCCGCGAGCCGCCCGCCTCCTGGGTCTTGGCGCGGGCGAGGTAGATCTCCGCCATGCCGCCGCGCCCCACGAGGTCGAAGAGCACGTAGCGTCCGAAGGCGCGAGGAAGGACGGCGCCGCTCGCGGGCGCCGGGGAGATGTTCATCGGCCGCGCCTCCTTCTCTGCACCGCCTCGGGGGGTCAATGCGTCCTGCCGCCGCGCGTGCGCGCTCGTGGTCCGGGAACCTTCCGGGCCGTTGCTGGATCTCACGCGGTGCCGTCCCAACGACCGCCTGGTAGGTTGCCCTCGCCATGAACGTCCGCCTCGTCCACGAGTTCAAGTTCGAATCCGCCCATCGGCTGCCGAACGTCCCCAACGGGCACAAGTGCTCGGCGATCCACGGCCACAGCTTCAAGGTCGAGCTGACCGTCGAGGGGGCGGTGAACCCGACCACGGGCTGGTTCATCGATTTCGGCGAGCTCGAGGCGCTCTGGACGCCGCTCCACAAGCGCCTCGATCACCACTACCTCAACGAGATCGAGGGGCTCGACAACCCGACCAGCGAGCACCTCGCGAAGTGGATCTGGGATCGGATCAAGCCGAGCTTGCCCTCGCTCACGCGCGTCACGCTCTGGGAGACCGCCGACGCGCGTTGCGAATACGAGGGGGGCTAGCGCTGTTATGCTGGTCGCGGGCCCTCGATGACGCGACAGTTCACGCTCGAAGAAGCGAACGCCGTGCTGCCGCGCGTGCGCGCCGTCGTCGCCAAGCAGATCCAGCGCCGCGGCGAGATCGAGCGGCAGCTGGCGCGCCTCGGCGAGATGACCGGCGCCTACCCCGAGAGCGTCGTCGAGCGCCCCGACGACGGCGACGACGTGCGGGCGGTCAAACAGGACCTCATCGCGCGCATCCACGAGTACCAGCGCTCCTGGAACGAGCTCGAAGACCTCGGCGTCGTCGTCAAGGATCCGCGCACCGGCCTCATCGACTTCCGCAGCCGCATCGACGGGCGCGCCGTCTTCCTCTGCTGGCGCTTCGGCGAGGAGACGATCTCGCACTATCACGAGCTCGAAACCGGCTTCAGCGGACGCAAGCAGCTCGCCGGCGACGTCCGCGCGCGCCTTTACAACTAGCGCGCGGCGCCGTGGCCAAGACCGATCGCGCCGCCGTCGCCCGGGCCGTCGAGGAGCTGCTGCGCGCCCTCGGTCACGACCCCGAGCGCGAGGCGGAGCTGCGAGGCACCGGCGCGCGCGTGGCCGACCTCTGGCTCGACGAGCTGATCGCCGGCGAGGGGATCGATCTCGGTTCGCTCTTCGAGGGCGCGATCGCGTGCGGGGCCGACGCGCCGCTGGTCGTCGTCGAGCGGCTCGCGACGCACGTGGTCTGCCCCCACCACCTCACGATCGGTCAGGGCTTCGCGAGCATCGCCTACCTCCCCGGCGGCCGCGTGGCGGGGCTCGGCGCCATCGCCGAGCTCGTCGACGCGTGCTGCAAGCGCCTGGTGCTGCAAGAGGACGCGGGGCGCGACGTCGCGCGGGCGCTGTGCGAGCACCTCGGCGCGCGCGGCGCCGCCTGTCGCCTCGAGCTCCGGCACGGCTGTCTCGAGCTGCACGGGCCGAAGAAGCGCGGCGCGCGCGTGACCACGCTCGCGCTCGCAGGATGCTTCGAGCGCGACCCGGCCGAGCGCGCGCTCGCCGTCGCCGCGCTGATCGGACCATCGGAGCGTCGAACGAGCAGCAAGCGAGCCGCCCGATGAGCCACCACCCCGAGCCCCCCGCTCCCCTCGCCATCGTGACCGGCGGCGGCCGCGGCATCGGGCGCGCGATCGCCGTCGCGCTCGCAGCGCGCGGGCTCGACGTCGCGCTGCTCGGCCGCACGCAGGAGGACCTCGTCGCGGCGGCCGCAGAGATCATCGCGCGCTCGCCCCGCCGGCGCGCGTTCGCGCTGCCGTGCGACGTCGCGAGCGAGCTCGAGGTGCGCGCCGCGCGCGATCGGATCCTCGCGGAGGCGGGCGCCCCGACCGTCGTCGTCAACAACGCCGGCGTCGTGGTCCGCGCGCACGTCGAGGACACCTCCGAGCACGCGTGGGATCACGTCCTCGACGTGAACCTCAAGGGCGCGTTCCTCGTCACGCGTGCGTTCCTGCCGTCGATGCGTGAGCGCGGTTTCGGCCGCGTCGTCAACATCTCGTCGGTGAGCGGCACCCTCGGCACCGCGCGCCTCGCCGCCTACTGCGCGTCCAAGTGGGGCCTCATCGGCTTCACCAAGGCGCTCGCCGAGGAGCTGCGGGGCAGCGGGCTGCAGGCGGTGGTGGTCCTCCCCGGCTCGGTCGACACCGCGATGCTCCACGGCTCCGGCTTCGAGCCGCTGATGACCCCCTCCGACGTCGCCAACGTCGTGGTCTACGCCGCCCTCGACGCCCCGGCGGCGATGAACGGCAGCGCGATCGAGGCGTTCGGACCGTGAGCGCGCCGGCTACTCGCCGATGATCTTGATCAGCACGCGCTTGCGCCGCCGCCCGTCGAACTCGCCGTAGAAGATCTGCTCCCACGGGCCGAGATCGAGCTTGCCGTCGGTGACGGCGACGACGACCTCGCGCCCCATGAGCTGCCGCTTGATGTGCGCGTCGCCGTTGTCCTCGCCGGTGCGGTTGTGTCGGTAGTGCGAGGTCGGCGCGTGGGGGGCGAGGCGCTCGAGGAAGTCGTCGTAGTCGGCGAGCAGGCCCGACTCGTCGTCGTTGATGTAGACGCTCGCGGTGATGTGCATGGCGTTGACCAGGCACAACCCTTCGCGCACGCCGCTCGCCGCGAGCGTCGCCTCGACCTTCGGTGTGATGTTGAGGTAGGCGCGCCGCTCCTTGGTTTCGAACCACAGCTCCTGTCGGTGCGATTTCATGGCCGCGCGATCCTACCCGCTCCGCGCGAGCACGATGACCGACGAAGCACCCGCCGCTCGGCAGGGGCATCCCATGGGCGTGTCGTCTCCGCCCTCCGTGAAGCCCCGCCCCATCGTCGGCCGCGAAGCGCTCGCGTCGCTGCGCGAAGCACCCGTCTTCCCGCTCCCCCAGGCCGTGCTCTTCCCAGGCGCGCGCATGCCGCTGCACGTCTTCGAGCCGCGCTATCGGCGTTTGATCCGCGACGCGCTCGACACCACGCGCGTGCTCGTCGTCGCGCACGTCTCCGACCCGGTGCACCTCGACGAGCATGGCAATCCCTCGATCGAGAAGGTCGCGGGGCTCGGCCACATCGCCGAGGCCCAAGAGCTCCCCGACGGTCGCTTCGACCTGGTGATCGAGGGGCGCGCGCGCGTCTTCCTCCGCGAGCTGGCGTTCCTTCCCCCCTATCGCAGGGCGGCGATCGAGCTGCTCGACGACACCGGCGGCGAGGTCTCGGCGGGCGATCACGCCTCGCTCCTCGCGGTGGCGAACGCCTTCATCGCCTTCATTCAAGCCAAGGACGCGGCCTTCCAGCTCACGCTGCCCACGAGCCTGCCGGCCGGGCGCATCGCCGATCTCTGCGCGCACCACCTGGTGCTCGACGCCCACGCCCGCCAGCAGCTCCTCGAGCTGCTCGACGCCGGGGCTCGCGTGCGCCGCGTGGCCGACGTGCTCGCCGAGCAGCTCGCCGTCTTCAAGCGCGAGCCGCAGGGTGCGCTCAACTGACGCCCGCTGCGGGCGAGGGTAGGCGGGAGCGATGGGTCTGCTCGTGGCAACGTCCGCCTCGCCCATCGACGCCGCGTCGCTCGCCGCCCACGCCATCGTGCCCGTGCGCGACGTCGTGCTGGTCGTCCGAGAGCTGGTCGGCGACGCCGTCGTGCTCGGTCGCTTCCAGCGCGCCCGCAGCGCCGTGGACGTCGACGCCCTGCGCGCGCGGGGCACGCCGATCGTGCGGCGCACCGCGGGAGGCCCGGCGCTGCGCGTCGGCGAGGGGATGCTCCACGTCTGTCTGCGCTTGCCTTCGCCCGCCTCGCTCGGCGGCGTCGACGACGTGCAGCGCGCGTTCAACCGCCACGTGCGCCCGCTGCTGCGCGCCCTCGAGTCGCTCGGAGCCCCCGCCACGTGGGGAGGACGCGACGTCGTGCTCATGCGCGGCGTGCCGGTCGTGTGGCTGGGCCTCGGCCACTCCGCGCACACGCGCGCGATGGAGCTCGAGGCCATCGTCGCCGTCACGCGCGACTTCGCGCTCCCGAGCGAGCTAGACCTGGCCCGAGCGGCGATCGCGCCGCGATTCCTCGGGCGTGCGCCCGGCAGCCTCGCCCAGGTGCTCGGCGGCGCGCCGCGGCGATCGCTCGTCAGTGCGCTCGTCGCGGCCTACGAGTCGGCCGTGGGTCTGCACGCCGAGGCGGCCGGCGAGGACGATCTCACGTGCGCCCCGCTCGCGCTCGATCTCGACGAGCAGCCGTTCGCCGCGATGGTCGAGGAGGCGATCGGCCTAGTCGGCGCGCGCCACGAGCCGGAGCATCGCCGCGTCGCCATCGGCGGCGACCTCGGCGCCTCGGAGGACGCGCTCGAGGCGCTCGAGCGCGCGCTCCACCGCGAGGGGGCGCAGGCCTCCGAGCCGCAGCTCGGCGCGCTCGTCGACGCGCACTTCGGCCCCTCGAGCGGCGCGGCGACGTTCGGCGTCAAGAGCCTGCGCTCGATCGCCAAGGCGGCCTTCCACGCGCTGAACGGCGCGTGAGCGCGACAAAACGACGACGGCGCGCGTGCCGTGCACCGCGCGCCGTCGAGGTACGCCGATGGCTCAGTTCGACAGGAAGATCGCCTCGATCTCCGTGCGGACCTGCTCCTCGGTCTGGCTGCGCGCGATCGCGATCTCCTTGACGATGAGCGAGCGCGCCGTGTCGAGCATGCGGCGCTCGCCGAACGACAGCTGCTTGTCGGTCTTGAGACGGTAGAGGTCGCGCATGACCTCGGCCACGTCGTAGATCGAGCCCGTCTTGATCTTGTCCATGAACCCGCGATAGCGCCGGTTCCAGGTCTGGTTGTCGAACGCGATCGTGCGCTCGCGGAGGATGTCGAAGATCTCGCGAATCTCTTCCTCGCTGATCACGCCCCGGAGCCCGACTGCCTTTGCATTGGACACTGGCACCATGATCTTGCGGTCGGTGTCGAGGATCCTCAGGACGTAGAAGCGCTGGCGAGCGCCCGCGATGTCCTTCTCCTCGATGCTGACGACCTCGGCCACACCCTGAGCGGGATAGACCGCCTTGTCGCCGACCTTGAACTGAACTTCAGTGCCAATGGACATGCCGTCTCCTTCCATGACAACGCGGGGCATCACACCCCGCGCGGGATCCTCCCGAGGGCCGCGCTCGTTCGTCGCTTTGGGCGCCGGCGGGCTCGGGCGTGCACGCGTCAGAACTGGGGTAACGTTCGAGTCTGCTCGGTCCTTCCTGACCCCGGAGCGGGGCGCGGCGGCTCTGCCGCTCACTCGCTCGGAGGCCTGAGCTCGTGCTCTTCGAGTCGCGGCGTTCTTTGCGGCCGTGGGCTCACGAGACGGGCTCATCGACACCTTGAGCAGACGCCAGCCGAGGTTGCCCCCCCTGTCCGTGCGGTGGACGGAGCGCATCGATGGCGTCGTTCGTTCGGATGGCCGACCACGCTCCGCCTCCGGGGAGCGCGCTAGGCGAAAGCCGCGACCCGACGGGTGTGGACAGCCCGGCGGAGACGCGGCAGGAGGAAGAACGAGAGGTTTCGGAGGCGAAAGACAAGGACGCTCGACGCAGACACAACGCGGCGAGCGCGCGCACTGTACTGACGCTGACCCACCGTGTCAACGGCTATTTTGTCGAGCTCTGCTGGACCCTGGTTGGTCTCACGGAGTTCGATGCGCCGACCTGCGCGCGCGATCCGCTCATGCGTGGATCCGCGATGGTCCTCGCGGCGCTGGTGACGGGGCCCCACAAAACGAGGACGTCGCGCGCGCTCTTGGGACTCCGAGGGGCACGCGCGACGCTCGCGGCCGTTCGCCGCGCGCTGCGGTCAGTTGTCGTCGAGCTTCATGAGCTCGTTGGCGTCCGGCACGATCGCGATCTCGATGCGGCGGTTGAGTCGGCGCTCCTCCGCGTTCTGCTTCTCGCGCGTGCCTGCGATCGGATCGAGATCACCGTAGCCTGCGGCGCTCCAACGATCGGGCGGAAGGCTGCCCCCCTCCTTCACCTTCTTGCCGTCAGGCGTCGACGTGAGGAACTGATAGACCTCGCGCGCGCGCATGACCGAGAGCCCGACGTTGTCGCGGAACGGGCCCGCGTACGGCTCGTTGTCGGTGTGGCCGATGATCTGGTAGTTGCGCTTCATCAGGTCGGCGTCGCCGTGGATGATCTCCGCGACCTTCAGGAGGACTTCCCTCCCCTCCTTGGACAGCAGCTCGGAGCCCGACGCGAAGAGCACGTCGCCCGGCAGCTCGATGACGATCTGGTTGTGCCGGATCGTGACCTTGAGATTGAAGCGCTTGAGCTCGTCGAGCTTCTTCTTGAGGGCCTCGAGGCGTTTCTTCGCCGCCTCGAGCGCGTCGGCGCGCCCCTGCGCGTCCCTCAGCGCCTTCTCGAGCTGCGCGTTCTTGTCCTTGGCGGCGCCGAACTTCTGCTTCAGGTCCTCGTAGGTCGCGACGTCCTTCTTGAGGCTCGCGACCTCGGCCGAGACCTGCTTGATCTCGTCGCGCGTCTTCTTGTGCGCGGCCTTCTCCGCGTCGAGGTCCGCCTGCAGCTTCTTGTCCTTGGCGAGCTCGGCCTGCCACTCGTCCTCGGAGTGCCCGCAGCCAACCGAGCTCGCACCGATGAGGATGCTCAGCCCGAGAGCGAACGATCGCGTCCAGAGTGCCTTCATGCTCGCGCTCTCCATGCGGGGGATCTCAGCCGGCGCCCGCTCCGCCGGCGCCCGCTCGGCTGCGCCAACGCGCACCCCGCGGGGTCTCGGACCCTAGCGAGCCGCCGTCGGCCCGGTCAACGGTTTTTCCCGCGCCGCACTGCATTTCGCAGCAGTGGCCAACTTTTGTTCAGCATGCGCTTGACAGCGCCAGTACGTGACCATATATGTCTCCTCACGTACTGTACCAGGGAGGTACGACATGGCTGCGAAGAAGGCTGCGAAGCCCGCGAAAAAGGCTGCGAAGACGACGAAGACCGCGAAGAAGCCCGCGAAGGCCGCGGCGGCCGGCAAGGTCGCCAAGCGCGGCGCCAAGAAGGGCGCGGCGAAGCGTGGCGTCAAGAAGGCTGCGGCGCCGAAGCGCGCGGCGAAGAAGGGCGCGAAGAAGGCTGCCAAGCGCGGCGCGGCGAAGAAGGCGACCAAGAAGGCCGCCAAGCGCCCGTCTACGCGCAAGGCGGCCCCGCCGGCCGAAGGTGCTGGCTCAGCACCGGAAGTCCATCACGAAGAGGAGTAGTCGCGGCGCTTGCGCGCTGGTTTCGGCGCGCGAGCTCGCAGTGGGGGCGCCGTCCGGGTTCGGGCGGCGTCGTCCATTTTTGTGCGGCGATCAGCCGGGAGACGGTGACGTCAGGTACATGCGGAGCGTCTCGGCGACGGTGCGCTTGTCGAAGGCCACGCCCGCGAGCTCCTCGCGCTTCGAAATCCCATCGAACACGTCGAGGAGGAACACGTAGAACGCCTCGCACTCGCGCGCGGCGGTCGCCATGCGAGCCGGATCGAGCAGGTCGGGCTCCTCGAGCGACGACATCGTGGCGAGGAACTCGTCGACGCGCGGATAGTCGGCCGCACGCAAGAGCGGGTAGCCCATGGCGCGAAAGTAGCCGAGGAACTCGCGCACGAACGCGAAGCTCTCGGCCGCGCCCCACCGATCGTCCCGGTCGGGCGTGCGCACGACGGCCGCCTTGGCCGCGAACGCGCGGACGATCTGCGCGAACATCCAGACGTCGCGGCGCAGTCGCTCGCTGGTCTCGCGACGTGCGGCGCGGTCGTCGAGCGCGCCGGCGCCACGCGCGTCGAGCGCCGTCGCGACGAAGTCGATCGTGCCTTCGAGCCCGCTCCGCAGGTGATCGAGCGCGCCGAGCAGGCGCTTGCGCAGCTCCATCGGGTTGTGCAGCGACACCGGCGGCAGCTCGCGTTCGAATCCGCGTCGCAGCTCGAGGCGCAGGCGCGCCGAGACGGCGTCGAGGGCGCCGCGAAGGCCGATGAGGCGGTGCCCCTCCGCGAGCAGCGGCTCGTAGCGCGCGCGAAGGTCGTTCACCGTCGTCGAGAAGATCTCGCGTTCGAAGCCCTCGGCCAGCGAGGCGCCGGCGTGCCGCCGAAGGTGCTGCGCGAGCGAGCGGCCGTCGGAACGCAGCGCCGCGAGCACGAGGAAGGCGCGCGTCGGCGACGTCTCCACCGCGATCGACTCGACCAGCGTGAGGTAGTGCTTCATTCGGAACAGCGTGAGGAACGTCAGCGAGACGAGCTTGTGCGCCTCCTCGCCCTGCACGCCCTGCACGAGCTGCAGGATCTCGACGCGCTCGATGCGATCGAATTCAGGGCGAAATTCGAGCGCGGCGATGGGGTTGAAGAAGGCGTTGCGCGCGACCTCGCGCTGCACGAGCCCGAGCAGCGCATAGAACGTGCGGAAGCCGACGCGGTCCTTCGAGGCGAGCGCGTCGAAGAGCTCGACGAGGTGCGAGAAGCCGAGCCGCAGGCTGAGGAGCGCGTCTTCGGGCGTCTCCTGCGTCGAGCTGGCCCCCGAGAGGCGCGCGCGGGCGCCGTCCTCCGCCGTCGCGTTCTCGAGGTAGCGCTGGAAGCCGATCGCGCGATCCTGCTCGCCGAGCAGCTGCCGGACGAGCGCGAGCACGCGCGTCACGCCCTCGCGCGCCACCACGATCGGCTCGCGGAAGTCGACCGCGGCGATGGCGCCGCGCACGCGCGGGCCCGAATGGTTGCGCGGGTTCGCGAAGCACGCGAGCCCCTTGAGCAGCATCTCGAGCTCGAACAAGAGCTCGCCCTTCTGCTCGAGCGCGAGCGCCGAGAACCACGCCTCGCGCGCGATCGCGTGGTCGCGTCGCATCTGCCGAGAGGTCGCGAGCAGGGTCTTGAAGCCCTCGCGCGGGAGGGCGGAGGACGCCGGTTGCGGGCGGGCGCGGCTCGTCGGCATCGAGGCGTCGCAGTCTACGGTGCCTTGCGCCTGGGCACGAGCCTCCACGTGCCTCGCCGGTGGCTCCGAGGCTTCGGCGCCAGCGGCTTCGAGCGCCGTCGCGAGGGGGCTCCCGGGCGGCCACGCCGTCGTGCGATGCTCCCCTGCGCCGATGAGCCACTCGACCGAGCACGCCGTCACGAGCCCGTCGCAGGCTGGGCGAGGCGCGCCGCTGCTCTCGGTGCAGGGGCTCGTGACGTCGTTCCGCACCGACGCCGGCCCGCTGCGCGCGGTCGATCAGGTGTCGTTCGACGTGCCGGCGCGCTCGACGGTCGGGATCGTCGGCGAGAGCGGCTGCGGCAAGAGCGTGACCTCGCTGTCGATCATGCGCCTGCTCCCCGAGCCGCCGGCGCGCATCGAGGCGGGCAGGATCCTCTTCGAGGGGGTCGACTTGCTCGCGCTCCCCGAGCGCGAGATGCGCAAGCTCCGCGGCGATCGCCTCTCGATGATCTTCCAGGAGCCGATGACGTCGCTGAACCCGGTCTACACGGTCGGCGCTCAGATCGCCGAGGCGGTGCGGCTCCACCAGAAGAAGTCGCGCGCCGAGGCCCGCGCGCGCGCCGTCGAGATGCTGCGCGTGGTCGGCATCCCGTCGCCCGAGGCGCGCGTCGACGCCTACCCGCACCAGCTCTCCGGGGGCATGCGCCAGCGCGTGATGATCGCGATGGCGCTTGCGTGCGAGCCCAAGCTGCTCATCGCCGACGAGCCCACCACCGCGCTCGACGTCACGATCCAGGCGCAGGTGCTCGAGCTCTTGCGCAGGCTCCAGAAGCGCTTCGGCATGAGCGTCGTGCTGATCACGCACGACCTCGGCGTGGTGGCCGAATTCGCCGATCGCATCGTCGTGATGTACGCCGGCCGCGTCGTCGAGGAGGGGGACGTCGACGAGGTGTTCCGCAACCCGCGTCACCCGTACACGCGCGGGCTGATGCGCTCGATCCCGCCGTACGGCGAGGCGCGCGAGCGGCCGCGGCGGCTGCCCACGATCGACGGGGTGGTGCCCGACCTGCGTGCGCTGCCGGTCGGCTGTCGCTTCCAGGATCGCTGCCCGCTCGCGATCGACGTCTGCCGCGCCGTCGAGCCCGCGCTCGAGCCCTACGATGACGCGCCGCCCGGTCGACGCTCGCGCTGTCAC
>JAJXTK010000780.1 GCA_021783935.1 Myxococcales bacterium
TGCACGTACGGCCCGTGCGGCCCGCCGACGCGCGGCCCTTCGTCCTCCTCGAGCCCGAGCCACAGCAGGTCGGCGAGGATCGCGGCGGCCGCGCCGGGCACGACGCGCGGCGGATCGAGATCCTCGACGCGGACCACGAACGCGCCCGAAGTCGCCCGCGCGCGCGCGAAGGCCGCGAGCGCGCAGAGCGCCCCGCCGAGGTGCAGGTCCCCGGTCGGCGAGGGCGCGAAGCGCGTGCGCTGCCCCGCCACGGGGCTACTCTACGACGTAGCCGCGCTTCACCGTGCGCGCGACGCCGAGCACGCGGCCGTCTTCGATCGACGAGCTGCCGATGAACGCCGAGGCGAAGCCGAGCGCCGGCACGAGCAGCACGACGAGCACGGTCACGGCCAACCAGACGATCCAGCGACGGCGGCGCCGCTTGGGCGCGACCTCGGCACCTTCGGTGTTCGACATTCCCCCGCTCCTCGCGCGAGCACGCGCGGGCGTCGAGCGACGACGCGCTCAGTTCCCCTTGCGCTGGCAGTCGGGGCAGAGCCCGTAGAGCTCGTGCTTGTGCGAGCGGACGACGAAGCCGTGCTTCTTGGCGATCTCGTCCTGCAGCGCCTCGACGCGCGGCTCCTCGAACTCGACGATGCGCTGGCACTCGACGCAGATGAGGTGATCGTGGTGCGCCTCGCCGTCGGCGAGCTCGTAGCGCGTGAGCCCGTCGCCGAACTTGCGCTCGTGCGCGACGCCGCACTCGGTGAGCAGCTTGAGCGTGCGGTAGACGGTCGCGTAGCCGATCGCCGGATCGACCTCGCGCACGCGCGCGAGCAGCTCCTCGATCGAGACGTGATCGGGCTGCGAGAAGAAGACGTCGACGATGTGCTCGCGCTGCTTGGTCGTTCGAAGCCCCCGCTTCGCCATGTAGGCGTTCAGGATGTCTCGATAGTGGCGGTCACGGAGGTCGTTCATCGGACGCCTTGCTTCCGGGTGCCTCAACGTAGCAGGACGGCGCGCGCGCGGCGGAGGCTCGGGGTCGGATGCTCGGGGCGCCCGCGCGGCTACGCCCGCTCTTCGCGCCCGCCTTCCGGCAGCGCCGCGGCGACGATGTCGCGCACGGCGAGCGCGATCGTCGCGGCGAGGGCGGCGAGCGGCGCATACGTCGGCCTGACGAGGCCGAAGGCCACCGGCAGCGCGGCGACGACCACGGGGGCGAGACCGATCGCCATCGTCGCGGTCACGCGCGCGCGCGCCATCTGGGCGAGGGCGAGCACGTCGACCGCCGTCGGCAGGTGATCGTGCACCAAGGCGACCGCGTACGGCTCCGGCATCGCCCCGGCCTCGCCGAGGGCCACCGCCACGTCCGCGGCCGCGAGCGCCTGCGCGTCGTTCGCCGCGCGGCCGATCACCGCGATCGGGCCGGCGCTCTGCGCGATGCGCTTCACCTCGGCGCCACGCTCGCGCGGGAGCACCTCGGGGCGGACGTGCTCGACGTCGATCGCCCGGCCGATCGCCTCGAGCCGGCCACGCGATCCGCCGCCGAGCAGGACCGGATCGACCTCGAGATCGTGGAGGCGCTGCACGGCCGCGACGATGCCGGCGCACAGCGGCGAGTGCAGCGCGACGAGCCCGAGCACGCGACCGTCGCGCGCGACGATGACCACGTCGCGGCCGTTGCGTTCGAGCTCGGCGATGCGCGCCTCGTGCTCCGCCGTCGGGACGTGCGCGGCGAGGCAGAGGGCACGGCCGCCGACGACGATCTCGACGCCGCCCGCGAGCTGACCGCGAATGCCGAGCCCTGGCTCGTAGCTCGCGTTGCGCACGTCGACCGGCCTCACCGCCCGGGTCTGCGCGGCGCGCACGATCGCCGAGGCGATCGGGTGCCCGATCGACAGCTCGGCCCCGGCCGCGAGCGCGAGCACGTCCGCGGCCGTCGCCTGGCGCGCGTCCCCCGCGACCTCGACGTCGCACGCGTCGGGATCCTTGGTGACGACCGTGCCGCGCACGCAGAAGATCGCGGTGCGCGCGAGCGCCGCGCGCGAGAAGGCCGCGCCGTCGCGGAAGGCGGCGCCGCGGCGGCACGCCTCGACGATGGAGCCGAGCTGATCGCGGATCGCGAGCCGCCTCGAGGGCGGAATGAGGATCGCCGTGCCCGCCGCGAAGGCGGCCACGGTCATCGAGCCGAGCTTGGTGCGCGAGTAGGCCCCGAGCGCGACCGCGACGAGCGTGACCAGGAAGGCGGCGTAGGGGACGAGCGTGTGCAGGACGCCGAGGTGCGGCGCGCCACGCGCGGCCTCGTCGATCGCCTCGTGCACCAGCCGCGCGAAGGCGCGATCGCGCCCGGTGGCCGTGACGCGCGCGCGCGCCTCTCCTTCGAGGATCTCGGCGCCGGCCGGCAGCGGCTCGCCGGTCGCGCGCACGATGCGCAGGCGAGGATCGCCCCAGAGCGCGGCCACCACGCGGCCGCTCGTGACGTGCACGTCCTCGTGCACCACCATCCCGCGCGAGAGCGCGAGCACGTCACCGACCCGCGCCCGCCGCGCGCGGTGCACCTCCGCGGCCGGCTCGAGCGCGACGAGCATCCGGTGGGCGTCGGCGAGCGTGCCGCGCGTCGCGGCGTACGCGATGGACTCGGCGGCGGCCGCCGCGAGCGTCACCCAGATGGCCGTCGGCACGGCCTGCGTCGCGCCGCCGCGCTCGGCGTAGCGAGTCGCCCACGCCGCCGCGACCGCGATGGCCGCCGCGGTGCTCGCCGAC
>JAJXTK010000781.1 GCA_021783935.1 Myxococcales bacterium
TCGATGATCCTCGAGAGCGACAAGGTGAAGGGGATCTTCGTGAACATCTTCGGCGGCATCATGCGCTGCGACGTCATCGCGCAGGGCATCGTCAACGCCTCGCGCGCGCTCTCGGTGAAGGTGCCGGTGGTCGTGCGCCTCGAGGGCACCAACGTCGAGATCGGCAAGAAGATTCTGGCGGACTCGGGGCTGAAGCTGATCCCCGCGGACTCGATCAAAGACGGCGCGAAGAAGATCGTGGCCGCGATCTCGGGAGGCGTGTGATGTCCATCCTGGTCGACAAGAACACCAAGGTCGTCATTCAGGGCATCACGGGCAACACCGGCGCCTTCCACGCGCGCGGCTGCTTCGCCTACGGCACCCAGGTCGTCTGCGGCGTCACGCCGGGGCGCGGCGGCGAGTCGTTCGAGATCGGGCCGCGGCCCGAGAGCATCGGCGGCAAGATCGCCGACGGCGCGCCCGGCCAGAAAGTGCCGGTCTACAACACGGTGCGCGAGGCGGTGCAGCTGGCCGGCGCCGACACCTCCTGCATCTTCGTGCCGCCGCCGGGCGCCGCCGAGGCGATCCTCGAGGCGTTCGACGCGGGCGTCCGCCTGGTCATCTGCATCACCGAGGGGGTGCCGGTGATGGACATGATCAAGGTCCGGCGCGTGCTCGAGCAGAAGAAGGCCGAAGGGAAGGACCTCTGGCTCGTCGGCCCGAACTGCCCGGGGGTGATCACGCCGGGGCAGTGCAAGATCGGCATCATGCCGGGGCACATCCACCTGCCGACCCAGAAGGGCAAGAAGGCGATCGGCGTCGTCTCGCGCTCGGGCACGCTCACCTACGAGGCCGTGGGCCAGCTCACGAGGCTCGGCATCCCGCAGTCGAGCTGCGTCGGCATCGGCGGCGATCCGATCAACGGCATGGACTTCGTCGACGTGCTCAAGATGTTCAACGAGGACCCCGAGACCGACGGGGTCGTCATGATCGGCGAGATCGGCGGCGGCGCCGAGGAGCGCGCGGCCGAGTACATCAAGCACCACGTGAAGAAGCCGATCGCGGCCTTCATCGCGGGGGCGAGCGCGCCGCCCGGCAAGCGCATGGGGCACGCGGGCGCGATCATCAGCGGCGGCAAGGGGACGGCGGAGGCGAAGTTCCGCGCCCTGCAGGAGGCCGGCGTGAAGATCTCGCGCAGCCCCGCGGAGATGGGCACGACCATGGCGTCGATGCTCTGATCGGCGCGCGACCCGACGGCGGCCGATCTGCAGTCGCAGGTCGGCCGCTCGCCATTTTGTCGCGGCCCTGCCGGGCGGCGAAGGGCGCGGCGAAGCGCGAACAACGCGCGCGCTGCGCAGACGCCCAGCTTGCGCAGGGGGGCGTGCCGTGCGAATTGCGCCCCCCCGGGGCACCCCGCCCTGCCCGCTTGCCCACCAGGAATTCAAAGGGATTTCGTCATGACGATGGAGCGCACGCTCAGCATCCTGAAGCCCGACGCGGTCGAGAAGAACAAGATCGGCGAGATCATCGCGATGCTCGAGGGCGCCAGCCTCCGGCCGATCGCGATCAAGCGCACCCGCCTGACCCGCGCGCAGGCCGAGGGCTTCTACGCGGTGCACCGCGAGCGGAAGTTCTTCGGCGAGCTCGTCGAGTTCATGACGCGCGGCCCCGTCGTGCTCATGGTGCTCGAGGGCGAGAACGCGATCACGCGCTACCGCGAGATCATGGGCGCGACCGACCCGGCCAAGGCAGCCGAGGGGACGGTCCGCAAGAAGTACGCGTCGAGCATCGGCGAGAACGCGGTGCACGGCTCGGACGCGCCGGAGACCGCGAAGTTCGAAATCGGCTGGTTCTTCGCCGGCAGCGAGCTCGGCTGAACGACGGCGGGCGGATTTCTTAAGACGGACATCTGCCCACGCGCCGGCTATACCAAGCGGCGAGCATCGGTGATCGCGGCGCGCCCCCCAACGGGCGGGCAGCAGAGAGGGGGGGGTCGTGGCAGAGGTCGCGGTGCCGCGCGCGGAGCGCTCGGGTTCTCACCTCGTCGTCGACGTCGAGGTCGGAGACATCCGCCAGATCATCGCCGCCATCGCAGGCGTCGCGACGATGGCGCGCGCGCAAGGGGTGGGTCCGCGCGTGCTGCGCGACCTGCTCCCCGAGCTCAGCGCCGCGGTGCTGCCGCTGCCGGCGGTGGTGGCGCGCGCAGTGCTCCCCGCCGCCGACGTGGTCGCGCTGTCGACGGGGCTGGCCGAGGAGGCGCGGCGCGCGGCCGACGCCGTGTGCACCGCGGCCCGGCGCGCCGGCGAGCGCGTGCTCGTGGCGGTCGAGGAGGCGGAGCGGCGGGGCGTCGGCGCGCGCACGCGGCTCGCGCTGCAGGCCGCGTGCGATGACGCGGTCGAGGTCCTCTCGCACGTGCGCTCCGCGATCGAGCTGCTCCAGCGCGCGTCGGCGAGCGAGCCGCTCCCGGTGTCGATCGACGACCTCTTGCACGAGCTCGACGGCGAAGTCGGCGGGGAGCCGGTCGATCTGTACGTCGAGGGGGACATCGGCGTGATGGTGGCCGTTCAGCCCCGCGTCGCGACGGCGCTGCTCGTCGGCGCGCTCGGACGGGTGCGCGGAGCGACCGCGGCCAGGGCCTTCCGGGCGCGCGTGACCACGCCGTCCGACGGGCGCGTGCGCGTGGAGCTCGACGCGCTGGCCGAGCCGATCGCGGGCAGAACGCCGCTCAGCATTCCGGTCCGGACGTCGGCCGCCTACGACG